>JAJUHI010000153.1 GCA_029267955.1 Sporobacter termitidis
AGGAGAAAATCCTGCCGGAGCTGGACGACGAATTTGCCAAGGACGTCTCCGAGTTTGACACGCTGGAGGAATACAAAAACAGCATCCGGGAGAAGCTGACTTCTGAGAAGCAGACCGAGGCCGACAGGGCCTTTGAGGACGGCGTGATGACAAAGCTTGCCGAGGCCGTGGAAGCGGAGATTCCCGACGCCATGATCGACGAGTTTCTTGACAATCAGCTGGAGAGCATGCGCCGACAGCTGGCCGGTTACGGCATGGAACTGGGCATGTACTTTAACATGCTGGGCACAAACGAGGAAGGCTTCCGCGCCACCATGCGTCCCAACGCGGAAAAGCAGGTTAAAATTACGCTGGCCCTTGAAAAGGTTGCCGAGCTTGAGGGCCTCAAGCCCACGGACGAGGAAATCGAGAACTACTACGAAGACCTTGCCAAGCGCTACGGCGTGGAGGTCGCCGTGGCCAAGGAGAACGTCCCCACAGAATCGGCCGTCCATGACCTGAACCTGCGCGCCGCAAGCAAGCTGGTGATCGACAACGCCATCGCGGAGGCGCCCGCCGACGGCGAGGACAGGGGCGCGGACAAGAAGGACGCGGCCCCCAAGGAGAAAAAGACCCGGAAGGCCAAGACGGAGGAGACGCCGGCCGCCCAGGAGTCCGGCGACGGCGCGGAAGAGACAAAGAAGCCCGCGGCGAAAAAATCGACAACAAAGAAGCCCAAGGCCGAAGACGCCGAGTAAATCGGCGTGAACAGGCCGGGGCAATCGTGAACTTTCTGTTAAAATCCGGAATAGGGGACCACTTTGTTGGTTAACATCATTGACATATTTACTATATCTTGATATATTTTGATTATGTAAACGAAAAGGAGATGCATACCATGAGTTTAGTCCCTTATGTTGTCGAACAAACCTCACGCGGCGAGCGTTCTTATGATATTTTCTCAAGACTGCTTAACGACCGGATTGTTTTCCTGGGAGAAGAGGTCAACGACACGACGGCAAGTCTTGTTGTCGCCCAGATGCTGTATCTGGAAGCGCAGGACCCGGATAAGGATATCCAGTTTTATATCAACAGCCCCGGCGGCTCCGTAACGGCGGGCCTTGCCATCTATGACACGATGCAGTATATCAAGGCGGACGTCTCCACCATCTGCATCGGACTGGCCGCCAGCATGGGCGCGTTTTTGCTGGCTGCCGGCGCCAAGGGCAAGCGGTTCTCGCTGCCCAACGCCGAGATCATGATCCACCAGCCCTCCGGCGGCTTCAAGGGCCAGGCGACGGATATCCAGATTCACGCGGAGAACATCCTGCGCATCAAGGACCGGCTGAACAGAATCCTGGCGGAAAACACCGGCAAGCCCATCGAGGTTATCCGCGACGCCACCGAACGCGACAAGTTTATGTCGGCTGAGGAAGCAAAGGAGTTCGGACTGATCGACAACGTCATATTCAAGCGGTAGGAGAAAGATGAATGGCCAAATACGACGATAGCAAAATCGTGCGCTGCAGCTTTTGCGGGAAGCGGCAGGATCAGGTCAACCGGATGATTTCCGGTCAGGGCGCGACTTACATCTGCAACGAATGCATTGCCCTGTGCACAAGCATTCTTGGAGATGAGTTTGTTCCGATGAAATTCGTCCGTCCCAGTGAGGACAGCGAGCGGAACGAACGCCTGCCCAAGCCGGCGGAGATCCGTGCGGTGCTGGACGATTACGTCATCGGACAGGATGCGGCCAAGATTTCCCTGGCTGTCGCCGTCTACAACCATTACAAGCGCATTTATTACGGCGGCGCCAGCGATACGGAAATCCAGAAGAGCAACATCCTGATGGTGGGGCCCACGGGCGTGGGGAAGACCTTTCTTGCCCAGACGCTGGCGCGTTTTCTGCGGGTGCCCTTTGCCATCGCCGACGCGACGACACTCACCGAGGCCGGTTATGTGGGCGACGACGTGGAAAACATCCTGCTCCGGCTTCTGCAGGCGGCCGATTTTGATATCGACCGTGCCCAGCGCGGCATCATCTATATCGACGAGATCGACAAGATCGCCCGGAAAAGCGAGAACACCTCGATTACCCGAGACGTCTCCGGCGAAGGCGTCCAACAGGCTCTCTTAAAGATACTGGAGGGCACCATCGCCAACGTTCCGCCCCAGGGCGGGCGCAAGCATCCCCATCAGGAATTTATCAGCATCGATACCACCAACATTCTCTTCATTTGCGGCGGCGCTTTTGCCGGTATCGAGAAGATCATCGAGAACAGGCTCGACAAGAAGAGCATCGGCTTCGGCGCGGAGATCAAGAGCAAGAAAGAGAAAAACGTGGGAGAAATTCTCCAGCATATCCAGTCCCACGACCTTTTAAAGTTCGGACTGATCCCGGAGCTTGTGGGCCGTCTGCCCGTCATCACGACGCTCAGCTCCCTGGATAAAAAGGATCTCGTCCGCATCCTGACCGAGCCGAAGAACTCGCTGACCAAGCAGTACAGCGTTCTGCTGGGCTACGATAACGTCAAGCTGGAATTTGAGCCGGAGGCGCTGGAGGCCATCGCCGACAAGGCTATTGAGATGGAGATCGGCGCCCGCGGCCTGCGGAGTGTCATGGAGGGCATCATGATGAATATCATGTACGAGGTACCCTCCGATACGAGAATCGAGCGCGTGATCATCACCAAGGAAAGCGTTATGGGCACGGAAGGGCCGCGCATCCTGCACCGGCCGAAACAGCAGATAGACCCGGACGTCATCAGCGCGTCTTAAGCTTCACAACACGAAAGCCGCACAATTTGTGCGGCTTTTAAAAACTACAGATAAACTACGGCAGCCATCCTTCCTGGCGAGGAGGTATCCATATATGAATGAACAGGCACCTGACGTTGTCATGACTGAAAATCTGCCCATGCTGGCGCTGCGGGCGCTGTCCGTTTTCCCCAGCATGCTTTTGAATTTCGACGTGGAACGGCCCATTTCCGTTGCCGCGCTCAATGCCGCCGCCGAGGGCGAGCGGCGGATATTTCTGTTGGCGCAGAAGGACATCACGAAGGAGACGCCGGCGGAGGGCGACCTGTATAAGGTCGGCACAATCTGTTACATCAAGCAGCTGCTGCGGATTCCCGGCGGCGGCATCAAGGTTTTGGTAGAGGGCGTCCAGCGCGCCACGCTCAAGCGGATCATCAGCGACCGCAAATACTTCTTTGCGGAGGTCGAACCGATTTTCGAGGCGCCCCCCGAAAAGATCACGCCGCGGACGGAGGCCCTCATCCGGAAAACCGTGGGCCTCTTTGACACATACGCCACCCTCCTCGGCAGCATTGCCAGGGAGGCGGTCATCGCCCTCTACGCCGCCACCGAGCCGGGCTACATCGCCGATTTTATCGCCCAGAACATGTATCTCAAGCCGGAGAAAAAGCAGCGCATCCTGGAAACCGTCTCCCCGATAAAGCGGCTGGAGCTGGTTTGCGATATCCTCCTGCGCGAGATTGAAGTCATCGAGATCGAGCATCAGTTGGACGAGCGCCTGCGGGGGCGGCTGGAGCGCCAGCAGCGGGACCATGTCCTGCGGGAGCAGCTGCGCATCATACAGGCCGAGCTGGGCGAAACGGGCGACAGCTTTTCGGAGTATGAGGAATACCGGTCGAAGATTTTTGCCCTAAAGCTGGAACCGGAGATCGAAAAGAAGCTCCTAAAGGAACTGGACCGGCTTGAAAAGCAGCAGTACGGCTCCTCCGAGGCGGCGGTGCTGCGCAACTACCTGGATATCTGCCTGGAGCTGCCCTGGAACAACGTCTCCAAGGAGCGGCTGGACGTGAAGGCGGCCAGAAAAATACTGGACAACGACCATTACGGGCTGGATAAGGTCAAGGAGAGGATCATCGACTTTCTCTCCGTCAAGCAGCTGACAAAGCAGCCCACCGGCACCATCCTCTGCCTGGTGGGGCCGCCGGGCGTGGGCAAGACCTCCATCGCCATCAGCATCGCCAAGGCGCTCAACAGAAAGCTGGCCCGTATCGCCCTGGGCGGCATCCACGACGAGGCGGAGATTCGCGGCCACAGGAAAACGTATGTGGGCGCCATGCCCGGCCGGATTATATCGGCCATCAGCCAGGCGGGCACACGCAACCCGCTGATGCTCCTGGACGAGATTGACAAGCTGGGCAGCGATTACAGGGGGGACCCGGCGTCCGCTCTGCTGGAGGCCCTGGACCCGGAGCAGAACACCAACTTCCGCGACCATTTCCTGGAGATCCCCTTCAACCTGTCGGATGTGATGTTCATCACCACCGCCAACACCACATCCACCATTCCGCGCCCGCTGCTGGACCGGATGGAGGTCATTGAGCTGACCAGCTACACGGACATGGAAAAGCTGGAGATCGCCAAGCGCCATCTGATCCCCAAGCAGCGCAGGAAGCACGGCCTGACCCAGAAGCAGCTGAAGATTACCGACGACGCGGTGCTGGAGATCATCTCGGGCTGGACCAGGGAGTCCGGCGTCCGCCTCTTGGAGCGCGAGATTGCCGCCATCTGCCGCAAAACGGCCTCCAAGATTGTCATGGGCGACGTGAAATCGGTGACGGTGAACACCGGCATGCTGGAAGCATTCCTGGGCGTGCGCAAGTATAAGCCGGAGAACATCTCCGGCAAGGATGAGATCGGCTTGGTCAGGGGGCTTGCCTGGACCTCCATGGGCGGCGAGACGCTGGAGGTGGAGGTCAATGTGCTGGACGGCTCCGGCAAGCTGGAGCTGACGGGCAATCTGGGCGAAGTGATGAAGGAATCGGCCCACGCCGCCGTCTCCTACATCAGAAGCCGCGCCGCCAAGCTGGGCATCGACCCGGAATTCTACAAGAAGTACGATATCCACATACATTTCCCGGAGGGCGCCGTCCCCAAGGACGGTCCGTCCGCCGGCATCACCATCGCCATCGCCGTCATCTCGGCCCTCACCGGCGCTCCTGTCCGGCGGGATCTGGCCATGACGGGCGAGATCACCCTGCGCGGCCGCATCATGCCCATCGGCGGCCTGAAGGAAAAGACAATGGCCGCCATGCGCTCGGGCATTAAGACGGTCATCATTCCGGCAGACAACCTGCCCGACCTGGAGGAAATCGACCAGACGGTCCGGCGGGCGCTGCACTTTGTGACGGCGGAGCACATCGACAACATCCTGGATGTGGCCCTTGACCTGTCCAACGTCAAGCCCTACGTCAAGCCGGAGGAGCCGATGCTGCCCATCATCGAGAGCACGGAACGAAACGGCAGCACAATAAGGCAATAGCCTTATTGTGCTTGGGCAAAAATCACACGCCAATAACAAGTTATTGGCTTTGGGCAAAAACCACGCAGTGGTTTTTGC
>JAJUHI010000154.1 GCA_029267955.1 Sporobacter termitidis
GGGACTGCGGGAACTACCACGGGCTGTCCGAGGGCTGGTACCGCGTCGCCGTACGGACGCACGCGGAAAACGAGCGCCTCGTTGACGCCCTGACCGGGCTGTAATATAGGCTCCTTTTTAAAGCCTCGCCTGCGAGGCTTTAAAAAAGGAGCCTTTGGGACCCCCATGCCTCCCCCCTGGGGGAGGTGCCGCCGCAGGCGGCGGAGGGGGTACCCCCTGTCATTTCATTTTTGCGAAAGGTCGTACGTTATATGGCAAAGCCGATCATGATACAAGGCACCATGTCCAGCGCCGGCAAGAGCCTGATTACCGCCGGGCTCTGCCGCATTTTCAGGCAGGACGGCCATAAGGTCGCCCCCTTTAAAAGCCAGAACATGGCCCTCAACAGCTTTATCACCAACGAAGGGCTGGAGATGGGCCGGGCGCAGGTCATGCAGGCGGAAGCCGCCGGCATCGAGCCGTCGGTCCTGATGAACCCCATTCTGCTCAAGCCCACCAGTGACAGCGGCAGCCAGGTCATCGTCCGGGGCGAGGTGGCCGGCACGATGACCGCGGGCAACTACTACGACTACAAAACCAGGCTGCGCGCCATCGTCGAGGAGGACTACCGCACGCTGGCCGGACAATATGACATTATTGTGATTGAGGGCGCGGGCAGTCCGGCGGAGATCAATCTCAACCGGGACGACTTTGTCAACATGGGCATGGCCAGGATTGCCGACGCGCCGGTCCTGCTGGTGGCGGACATTGACCGCGGCGGCGTTTTCGCCAGCGTTTACGGCACGGTCATGCTGTTGGAGGAGGCCGACCGGGCCCGGCTCAAGGGCGTTATCATCAACAAGTTCCGGGGCGATGTGAATCTGCTCCTAAATGGCCTTAAACAGCTGGAGAACCTGACCGGCGTGCCGGTCCTGGGCGTCGTGCCGTACCTGAAGCTGGACATTGACGACGAGGACAGCGTCACGGAGCGTCTGTCCGCGCAGGTGACGGGCAAGCCGCTGGACGTGGTTGTCATCCGCCTGCCCCGCATCTCCAACTTCACCGACTTCAACGCCTTGTCGCGCATGGAGCCGGTGGGCCTGCGCTATGTGGACCGGCCGGAGGACCTGAAAACCCCCGACCTGATTATCCTGCCGGGCACAAAAAACACCATGGGCGACCTCCGGTGGCTGCGCGCCTGCGGCCTGGAGGACGCCGTCAAGGCGCGGGCCGCGGAAGGGACGCCGGTAATCGGCATCTGCGGCGGGTACCAGATGTTGGGGCGCACCCTGTCGGACCCGGGCGGCGTGGAGGAAGGCGGCGAAATGCCCGGCATGGGCCTGCTCCCGGCGGATACGGTGTTTGAGCCGGCCAAGGTGCGCACCCGCATAACGGGCACGGTCCGTCCGCTCACCGGCGTGTTTGAGGCCCTGTCGGGCTGCAGGCTGACCGGTTACGAAATTCATATGGGGCGCACCACGCTGGCGGGAACGGAAGCCGTCCCCTTCTCCGACCTGACCGATGGCAAGGCGGACGGCGCCGTCAGCGGCCATGTGATGGGCAGCTATCTGCACGGCCTGTTCGACGGGGAGCTGGGCCGGGCGCTGATCAGCCTGCTGCTGCGGCGCAAGGGCCTTGACGATGCTATCCCGGAAACGGGGTCCTTTGACGAGTTTAAAAACAGCCAGTACGACCTTTTGGCGGACGCGCTGCGCCAAAGCCTGGACATGGCCGCCGTTTACAGAATCCTGGGGCTGTAGCCGCCCTAAACGTAACTCTCGTCCTTTTCGCCGGAGGCGAAAAGCTTTTTTGTCGGCGGAGTGCGCGGGCGTACGACAGAGACAAAAAAGGTCATATTTCAACGGGTGGCGGAATTCACTTCTGCCACCCGTTACCTCTAGAGCCGCCGCAGCGGCGACATCTTTCTCCCGTTTATTGTCGAATAAAGCCAAAGGCTTAAGCCCGAAGGGCTTTAAGCCTTTGCGAAGCGGGTTTTTCGACAGCCTGAGTTGCCCTTTATATTTCGCCGTCTTTGAGAACCCTTGTCAGAAAGACCTCGACAATATTCTCGTCAAACTGCGTGCCGGCGTTTATCCGCAGCTCCCTTGCCGCCTGCTCACAGGTCATGGGCTCCCTGTAGGTCCGGCGGGCGGTCATGGCGTCGTAGGCGTCGGCCACCGCTATAATCCGGGCCTCCAGGGGGATTTCCTCGCCGGCCAGGCCTTCCGGATAACCAGCGCCGTCCCAGCGCTCGTGGTGATACAGGATGTGGGTGGCCAGGTCCGAAAACTCCTTGGCCGAGGACAGGATACGCCACCCGGCCTCCGGGTGCTTTTTCATTTTTATGCGCTCCTCCTCGTCCAGCGCACCCGGCTTTGAGAGGATTTTTTCCGGTATGCCGATCTTGCCGATATCGTGGACAAGGCCGGACATTCTGATCTTGTTGACGGCGTCGGGCATTAGCCCAAGCTCCTGGGCGATACTGGCGCAGATTTTGCTCACCCGGATGGAGTGGCGCATCTCCCGCTCGCTTTTTTCGTACAGGGCATGCATGATCACATCGATGGTCTGATTGCGCATGCTGTTGCTCTCGTACATTTTTTGCCGGTACATGTTGTTTTCCGCTTCCACCGCCACCTCGCCGAGCTTTTTATTGAGTTGGCCGGTGGCGGCAAAGCCGAAGGAAATGGACAGCAGCGCGTTGTCCAGCTCGACGGCGGCCGCCTCCTCCCTGATCCGGCGGATAATCTTCTCGGCGTCGTCCTCTCCGGTATTTGTCATGATAATGCCGAACTCGTCGCCGCCGATTCTGGCCACGATATCCGTCTCCCGGCAGCCCCTGCGGATAACCCCGGCCGCCTTGATGAGCAGCTCGTCTCCGGCCTCATGGCCGAAGGAGTCGTTGATGAGCTTGAGCCCGTTGATATCGCCGATGACGACGGTGACGGGCTGCGCGGCCTGCTCCTCCAGTTTCCGGAGCATGTATTCAAAATATCTTCTGTTGTATAAGTCCGTCAGGTGGTCGTGGTAGCTGATATAGAGATTTTCCTCTTCCGCCCGCTTGCGCTCGGTAATGTCCGTCCCCTGCGCGACGGTGGCGATCAGAGCCCCCTTCGAGTCCCTGATGCCGGCGGAATTCCACAGCACCGTCCGTTTTTCGCCGTCGGCGCCGCTGACCGTCAGCTCCAGGTTGCGCCACTGCCTGCCCTTCAGCGTATCTTTGATATGGGTAAAAGCCGACGTTTCAAACCGCCGGCCGGCGGCCTCCAGTATATTCCGGCCGGCCAGCTCTTCCCAGGGCAAACCCACCAGCTGTTCAAAGGCGCGGTTGCACTCGGTCACCCTCAGCTCGTTATCCCAGGCCACGATGGGCGCGCCGGCGTTTTTAATCAGGCTGTTGAGGTACTCCTTCTCCCTGTAAAGGTCCTCCCGCAGCCGCTCCTTTTCCTGCTCCGCCTGCTTTCTGTCGGTGATGTCCGTCGCGATGACCTGCAGCGATTTTTTGCTGTTGTAGGTCAGCGGCGCGGCGATAATCTCGACGCTGACGGGCGTCCCGTCAAGCTTTATCAGCACGCCCTCGCGGGGATAAGGCACCTCTTCGCCGTTAAAAAGCCGCTGAAGCCTGCTTTGTGTCTCCGACAGCAGGTCAGGCGGCACAAAATCGCTGATCGGCCGGCCCATCACCTCATAAATATCCTCGGCGCCCAAAAGCCGCAGCCCCGCCGGGTTTAAGTAGACAATCCGGTCGTCGGAAACGACGCCGATGGTTATGGGCGCCGTGTTGACGAGGTTCCGGTAGCGCTCCTCGCTCTCATGGAGCGCCTTGATGGCCATCCGGCGTTCCAGGCGGATTTTCTGCTGCTCAAAGGCCCTGATAATCGCGGAATCCAGCCGCGCCAGATGGTCCTTGAGCACATAATCCCAGGCGCCGGCCTTCATGCACGCCACGGCCGTCTCCTCGTTGATGGCGCCTGTCACAATGATAAACGGCGTGTCCGGCGCCAGTTCCCGGGCGATTTCCAGCGCCGTCATCCCGTCGAAGGCCGGCAGGGCGTAGTCCGACAGGATAATATCCGGGTTAAATTCCGTCAGCGCCCTGGTATAATCGTCCCTGTCCTCGATGCACAGCAGCTGGCTACCGGAGAATGCCTTTTTAATCAGGCGCTCGATCAGTATGGCGTCGGACAAGGTGTCCTCCACCATCAGCACCTTCAATGCGCTCTTCATACTAGCCCTCATCCGTAACCGGCCGGTTACTTCCCCGTCTCATTGACCAGCAGCCAATAATACCCCAGTCTTCTCATCGTTTCAGCAAAGTCTTCAAATTCAACGGGCTTGACCACATAGCTGTTGACCCCCAGCTCATAAGCGGCTTTTATATCCGGGTCTTCCCTGGAGGAGGTCACGACGACCACCGGCAGCTTTCGCAGCCGTTCGTCCGTCTTGATTTGCCGCAGGACCTCAAGCCCGCTGAGCTTGGGAAGTTTTAAGTCGAGAAAAACCACTTTCGGCTCGTTGCCGGGCTCCCGGTCGCCGTAAGCGCCCCGGCAGTACAGAAAATCCAGCGCCTCGGCCCCGTCCTCGACGTGGTAAATCGGGTTTGCCACATTTGTCTTTCTCAGTGACCGGATCATCAGCTCGGCATCCTGCGGGTTATCCTCCACCAGCAGAATGTCAATCACGTCATACTTCATCGCCGTCACCCTCCCTTTTCAAACTGAAATAAAACACCGCGCCGGCGCCCTCCTCGCCTCTGGCCCAGACCCGCCCGCCGTGGCGGCGGACGATTCTGGAAACAATGGCGAGGCCCACGCCAGTCCCGGGGTATTCCTTCTGGCTGTGAAGGCGCTGGAACACGCCGAACAGCTTGTCCTGATACGCCATGTCAAAGCCCGCGCCGTTGTCCTCGACGGCATAGACCGTCTCGTCGCCCGATATTCTGGCGGTGACGCGGATTTTCGGCTTCGGGTTCTTGGAGGAAAACTTGACCGCGTTGTCCAGCAGGTTCACCCAGACCTGCCGGATCAGATGCAGGTCGGCGCAGGCGTAGGGCAGATCCCCAACCGTGAAATCAATGGTTTCCCGCTGCTCCTCGGTGGTCAGCTCCATGTACACCCGGAGCACCAACGCCCGCATGTCCACCTTTGTCAGCTGCAGCGCCGAGCGCCCCACCCGGGACAGGGACAAGAGGTCGTCGATAAGCTGCCCCATGCTCCGGGCGCTGTCGGCAATGACGCCGCAGATGCGCCGCCCTTCGTCGTCCAGGACGTGCCCGTAATCCTCCAGCAGACTGCGCAC
>JAJUHI010000155.1 GCA_029267955.1 Sporobacter termitidis
ACCGCTCATCCCCCAGCACGAGCTGGCCCATGTCCCCGCGCCGGACTGCCGGTCGCTTTTTAAAGCGCGGGAAGAGGCCGAGGAGCATTTGCCCGTCTTCCGCCACTGCCGGCACTGCCGGGCCGACGCCGTCGGCATCCCCGGCAGGGAGGACCTCTCCCACCTGCTCTATGAATTCGGCGGCCAGGCGCAGACGTTTTCCCACGGCTAACCACCCATATCGGCTCGGCAAAAGCCCTGTGCGGGCAAGCTTCATAACCACCACATGAAGGAGAATGCAAATTGGCAAAGAAAATCAAGCAAATCGCCATCTACGGAAAAGGCGGGATCGGCAAGTCCACCACAACCTCCAACCTGAGCGCCGCGCTTTCGGAGCTTGGACTGAAGGTCATGCAATTCGGCTGTGACCCGAAGAGCGACTCCACGAATACGCTCCGGGACGGGAGATATATACCGACGGTACTCGACACGCTGCGCGAAAAATCAACCGTCAAGGCGCAGGACGTGATCTTTGAGGGCTACAACGGCATCTATTGCGTGGAGGCCGGCGGCCCGTCCCCGGGCGTGGGCTGCGCCGGGCGCGGCATTATCACGGCCGTCGAGCTTTTTAAGCAGCAGAAGGTCTTTGAGGCGCTGGACCTGGACATCGTGATCTACGATGTGTTGGGCGACGTGGTCTGCGGCGGCTTCGCCGTGCCCATCCGGGAGGGCATCGCCGAGCATGTGTTCACCGTTTCCTCCTCGGATTTCATGTCCATATACGCCTCAAACAACCTGTTTAAGGGCATACAGAAATATTCCAACTCCGGCGGCGCGCTCTTGGGCGGCGTTATCGCCAACTCCATGGGGACGCCCTATTCCCGGGAGATCATCGATGATTTCGTCGCCAAAACGCAGACGCAGGTCATTGAGTACATCCCCCGCTCCGTCACCGTCACCCAGAGCGAGCTACAGGGCAAGACGACGATCGAGGCGGCGCCGACATCCGCCCAGGCGAACATCTACCGTTCCCTGGCCAGGAAGATCGCCGAGCACACCGAATCGAAAACGCCCAGCCCCCTTGAAATTTCGGAGCTGCGCGCGTGGGCGGCCAAATGGGGCGATTACCTTTTGGAAGTGGAACAGGGGAAAGTCACCTCCCAGGGCCAGGCCATCTAGGAAGGAGTAATAAATTATGGCGAAGATCGCAGAAAGCTTAACCGACCTTGTCGGGAAAACGCCGCTCTTAAAGCTGAATAACTTTTCATCGGACAAAAGGCTCTCCGGGACGCTCGTTGCCAAGCTGGAGTATTATAACCCCCTCGGCAGCGTTAAGGACCGGATCGCCCTGGCCATGATCGAGGACGCGGAGCGCCGGGGCCTCATCAATAAGGATACGGTCATCATCGAACCGACCAGTGGCAATACGGGCATCGGCCTGGCGTTTGTGGCGGCCGCCAAGGGGTATAAAATCATCCTGACCATGCCCGAGACCATGAGCGTGGAGCGCCGGCGGCTCCTTGCCGCCTTGGGTGCCGAGCTGGTCTTAACACCCGGCGCGCAGCGGATGCCGGGGGCCATCCGCAAGGCCGAGGAGCTCCACGCCCAGATTGAAAACTCGTTTATCCCCAACCAGTTTAATAACCCGGCCAACCCCGAGGTGCACCGCCAGACGACGGCCGTTGAAATCCTCGAGGACACGGACGGCAATGTGGGCGCGTTTGTCGGCGGCGTCGGCTCCGGCGGGACGATCACCGGCGTCGGCCAGGTGCTCAAGCGGCATAACCCAGAGGCGCAGATCATCGCCGTCGAACCCTACGGCTCGCCCGTTTTGTCCGGCGGCGCGCCCGGCCCCCACGGCATTCAGGGCATCGGCGCGGGCTTTATCCCCAACGTCTATAATCAGAAATTTGTCGACGAGGTGTACCGCGTTCGGGATGAGGAGGCTTACCGGACCGCCCAGGAGGCCGCCCGCACCGAGGGCCTGCTGGTGGGCATCTCCTCCGGGGCCGCTCTTTTCGCGGCGACGCAGATTGCAAAGCGCCCGGAGTTTGCCGGGAAGTATGTGGTGGTGCTGCTGCCCGATACGGGCGAGCGGTATCTGTCCACGCCGCTCTTTGACAGCCTGGAACGCTGACCACACGAAACGGAGGAAGCACTATGAGTAAGTTTATCGACAGGCCGCGTTATACCTGCGCGCTGGGCGGCGCGCTGGCGACGCTTCGCGCCATACCGCGGGCGATCCCCATCGTCCACGCCTCGGCCGGCTGCGGCCATAACCTGCATAACGCCAACAATCCCGGCGGCGGGTATGTGGGGGGCGGCTATTGCGGCGGCTTGAGCCTCCCCAGCAGCAACGTCGTGGAGCGCGATATCGTCTTCGGCGGCGAAGACCGGCTGCGCGAACAGATTACCACCTCCCTGGAAGTCATGGACGGCGACGTGTACCTTGTCCTGACGGGCTGTATGGTGGAGATGATCGGCGACGATCTCGACGCCGTCGTCACGGAGTTTTTAGGTGCCGAAAAGCCGGTGATTGCCGTCCATACGCCCAGCTTCCGGGGCAACTCCTTTACAGGATATGAGCTTGTCCTCAGCGCCCTGGCGAAGAAATACGTGGCAAAGCAGGCGGTGAAGGAGCCTCTTTCCGTCAATGTCCTCGGCATTGTCCCGGTCCAGGACGTCTTTTGGGAGGGCAACCTGAAGGAATTAAAGCGCCTGCTTGAACGGCTTGGTCTCCGTGTTAACACCCTCTTCGGCGAGGGCGAGGGCTTAGAGAGCATCCGCAAAGCGGGCGCGGCGTCGCTCAATATCGTCGTCTCGGACATTTACGGCCTTGAAACCGCCCGCGTGTTCGAGCAGGTCCACGATATCCCGTACATCACCACCGGCTTCCCCATCGGCGCGGACGAGACGGCGGATTTTCTCAGGACAGTCGCCCAGGCGCTGTCAATCGACCCGTCGGTGACCGAAGCCGTCATCGCGTCGGAAAAGAGCGTGTATTACGGCTATCTGGAGCGTCTGGCGGACATTTACAACGACATTGACCTGCAGCGTTACGCGGTCGTTGTGGCGGACGCCAACTACGCCCCCGGCGCGGCGAAATTCCTCTCCGACGAGCTGGGCTGGCTGCCGGAGCTTGTGGTCATCACCGATCCTGTGGACGAGAACCAGAAAGAAACCCTGCTCAAGCGCTTTGACGGGTATGAATCCGGCCTGACGCCGGCGGTCTTTTTCGATACGGACGCCTCCGCCGTCCGTAAATACCTCTCCAAAATCTGGCCGGCCAACAGGAACGACCGGTATTACGATTCCTTTTCACCGGCGGTCATATTGGGCAGCGTTTTCGAGCGGGAGCTCGCCGCGGAATTCGGCTATCCTCTTTTAACCGTATCCTACCCTGTGACAAACAGGATTGTCTTAAACAGGGCTTACGCCGGCTTTAGCGGCGCTTTGAGCCTGACGGAAGACCTGCTGGGTCTTCTGGTCGCCGGACGATGAACGGAGGTCAGTTATGAATTATCTTGAAGCCAAATCAGCACCGGCCCGCGAGGACCGTTTAAAGGCGAATATCGCCTACGGCGGCACATGCGCCGATATTAAAAGCTGCCTGAAAAGCGGCTGCTTTAAATCCGGCGGCGGCTGTTTGAACCTCGCCGGACGGCGGTTTTCCCAGACCCAGGGGTGCCAGTTTACGCTCAGCCTTGCCATATTGAACACCCTGCGCAACGCCGTCGTCGTCATGCATTCGCCCGTCGGCTGCGGCGCCTGCAGCATCAGCAACGTGGGCGTCAATAAGTCCTTCAAGCAGCTGCGGGACCCGAAGGCCGAGGGCGTCATCTGGCTGAGCACCAATCTGGATGAGGCCGACGTTATCAGCGGCGGCGAACGGAAGCTGCGGGAAGCCGTATTATTCGCGGATAAGGAGTTCCGCCCGGAGACCATCATTGTCGCCAACGGCTGCGTCCCCTCCCTCATCGGTGACGACATTGACGCCGTCCTTGGCCAGCTGCAGGAGCAGACGGCGGCAACGCTGGTGCCCATCCACTGCGAAGGGTTTAAGACGAAGGTCATGGCCACGGCCTATGACGCCGTGTATCACGGAATTTTGAAAAAATACGTGCGGAAGCCGGACCGCCTTGAAAAGATATGGGAGCCCGATATTGAGAAGCTCAAGGAGCAGTACAGAATCAGCCGCAACGTCAATGTGCTCAACGTGGGCTCCATGAGCCGGGCGGACGAACTGGAGCTCCAGCGGCTTTTAAACGCCATCGGCCTCAACGTCACCTTTATCCCCTGCTACGCCGAGCCGGAAGATTTTGAGTACGCGCTGGAGACCTCGCTCAACGTCAGCATCTGCGGTACCCATGACGACTATTTTGTCGAGCATCTCAAGGAGACCTACAGCATCCCCTTTCTCATTGACACCATCCCCATCGGACGCCGGAACACCGACCGGTGGCTTTTGAAGATCGCAGAGCATTTCGGGCTTGAAAAGGAAGCGCGGCGCCTTATTGATTATGAGAACGAACAGCTGGACAAAAGCCTGGAGCCGTTTCGGAAGAACCTTCGCGGCAAGCGCGTTTTTATATCCGGCGGCGAGGTGCGCATCCTGGCCACGGCGGAAATTCTCCAGGACCTCGGCATGGAGGTGGTCGGCTTCAAGGCCCATCACTTCGACGAATTTATCGAGCCGATGTTTGACGCGCTGGAGGACATTGACGACGTTGTTTTCGACGTGGCCACCAATCAGCCCTTCGAGCAGGCCAACCTGATTCACCGCATCAAGCCGGACATCTATATCACCCACACCGGCGGCAACAACATATCCGCCAAGCACGGCCTGCCCATCCTGCCGCTCTTCGGCCCCAGCTACAACTATCTCGGGTACTCGGGCGTCTACGAGGTGGCGCGGCGGCTAAACCGCGTGGCGAGAAACGGCCAGTTCAATAAAAAGCTCTCACAGAACACAAAGCTCCCCTACAAGGCGGCGTGGTATGAAAAAGACCCCTTCACTTACATCAAACAGCAGGATGCTGTAGAGCAGACGGAGGTATGAATGTGCGGCAAGTCCTTTTGTCTGATAAGCTCCCGGCAAAGCAAAATGCCATCGTTTTCAATTACAGAACCTTGCTCCCCCTTCTCAGCGCTCTCTGTGCTCTCCTGATCAATCTCCTGATGCCGACGCACCCGAAGTTCACCTTAAAGGTGATGCCCTACTTCTCCATCGTGCTCGGCGCGCTCATCG
>JAJUHI010000156.1 GCA_029267955.1 Sporobacter termitidis
CGCGCCCACGGCGGGCACCTTCATGCATTATATCCTTGAGCACGTCGTCCGGGACATCCGGGACGTCGGCGGCTTTTGCAGGGTGACGGACGAGGACTGCACGGCCCTGACGGAAAAATACGTTGAAAAATACATTACAAACGTGCTCGGCTCGTTTAAGGACAAGTCGAGCCGGTTTCGGTACCTGTTCAACAGGCTCCGCCGGGATACGGCCTTTATCGTCCTGGATACGGTCCGGGAGCTGCGCCGCTCCGACTTTGTCCCGCTGGACTTTGAACTGGAGTTTTCGGACCGGGGCAAGCTGCCGCCCCACGCATTGTCCGACGGGGAGGTGCGCTTGAAGGTCAAGGGCTTTGTGGACCGGCTGGACGGCTGGGAAAAGGATGGCAAGCTGTATCTGCGGGTGGTCGACTACAAGACCGGCAAAAAGTCCTTCAGCCTGTCCGATGTCTGGTACGGCATGAACATGCAGATGCTCATATACCTGTTCACGCTGGCTGAGCACGGCAGCGCGCTCTACGGCAGGGAGATTGTCCCCGCCGGCGTCCTGTACGCCCCGGCCCGAGAGGAGATATTACCGGCCTCCCGGTACGACTCCGAGGGGGAGCTTGCATCAATGCGGGCAAAAAAGCACCGCCGCAGCGGTCTCGTCCTGGACGACGCTGATGTTTTGGAGGCGATGGAGCGCGGCGCGGACAAGCAGTACCTGCCCGTCGGCGGCGCCAGGGACCGGGGGGAGAGCGCCGCGGCCATGGAGCGGTTTACGGCCCTGCAGGAGCATATCGACCGGCTGCTGTTAGGCATCGCAGCCAGCGTCCGGGGCGGGGACATTGACGCCGTGCCCTATTACAAAAACAAGACGGAAAACGCCTGCCGGTTCTGCGATTATCAGGCGGCCTGCAATTTCAGCGAGAAGGACGGGGACAGGCGGCGGTACCTGAAAAAGCTCCGCACTGAGGACGCTTGGAACAAGATCGAGGGGAGGGACGGCCATGAGCGCAGCGGAGATTAAGCTTACCCCGGCGCAATTATCCGCGGTGACGACCCGGGGGACGGCGCTCTTGGTATCAGCGGCGGCCGGCTCCGGCAAGACAAAGGTGCTGGTGGAGCGCCTGATATCCCGCCTGACGGATGAAAAGGACCCCTGCGATGTTACCGACTTCCTTGTCATTACATATACCCGCGCCGCGGCCGCAGAGCTGAAGGCCCGGATTGCCGACGAGCTCACGGCCCGGATGGCCCTGTACCCGGACAACCGGCACCTGCGGCGGCAGGCCACCCTCACGGCGGCGGCCAATATCGACACCATCCACGGCTTTTGCACCGGCCTGCTGCGGGAAAACGCCCATCTGGCCGGGCTGCAGCCGGACTTCCGGGTGGCCGACGACAGCGAATCAAGTCTTTTAAAGGCCGAGGTGCTCGAGGCGCTGCTGGAGGAGCGCTACGAGACCATCGAGGCCGACGCGGGCTTCCGGCTCCTGGTTGACACGCTGTCGGCCGGGCGGGACGACAAGCGCCTGGTCGACGTCATCCTGGACACCCACACGGCGCTGTTAAGCCACGCCGACCCCCAGGGCTGGGTCAAAGAACACTGCCAGGCGCTGGCGCTGGACGGTGTCCGGGACGCTTCGGAGACCGTCTGGGGCCGCTATCTCATGGCGGATGTCAAGGGCAAGGCCCGTTACTGGCGGGGCGTGCTGGAAGGTCTATTATCGGACGCGGCGGCCTGCCCGGACTTTATAAAGGCGTACGGCGACAGCCTGGAGGAGACCCTGGAGGGCCTGGATAAGTTCATTGAGGCCCTGGACGGGCGCTGGGACGAGGCCCGGGCGCTGGCGGATATCCCGTTCCCCCGGGCGAAGAACCTGAAGGGGTACGAGGACTTGAAGGCCGTCCGCGCGAGATGCAAGGACGCGCTGAAAAAGGCCGCCGCGGCGTTTGAATACGCCTCCGCCGACCTTTTGGAGGACATGGCCGCCGTCCGGCCGGCCGAGACGGCGCTCTTGCAGCTGGTGCTGGACTTTGACGCGGCCTATGCCGATGCCAAGCGCCGCCGGGGCGTTGTGGACTTTGCCGACCAGGAGCATCTGGCCCTGCGCCTTTTGACGGACGATAAAGGGGAACCCACGGCCCTGGCCCGGTCCGTGTCCGGGCGGTTTAAGGAAATTCTCATCGACGAGTATCAGGACTGCAGCGCCGTCCAGGAGCTGATTTTCCGCGCCGTGTCCAGAGACGGGCGCAACATCTTTATGGTGGGGGACGTCAAGCAGTCCATCTACCGGTTCCGTCTGGCCGACCCCACTATATTCCTGGCCAAGTACAAAAGTTACCGGGATGTTGACGGGGAAGTGGACAACGCCGAGGGCGATGAGGGCCGGCGCATCCTGCTGTCCACCAACTTCCGCTCCTCTGCGGCCATACTGGACGCGGTGAACTTTATCTTTAAAAACATCATGTCCGAAGCCCTGGGCGATCTGGACTACACCGAAAGGGAGTACCTCTATCCGGGGCGCGCCGACGCGGATGACGGCCCCGGCCCGGTGGAGATCGATATCCTGGACATGCGCGGGGAGGATGAAGAGGACGACGAGGACGGGGAAGCGCCGGACAAAACGGCGCTGGAGGCCCGTTTTGTGGCCTTAAAAATCCAGGCGCTTTTATCGTCCGGCATGGAGATTCCGGACGACCGGGGCGGCCGGCGGCCGGTGGGCCCCGGCGATATCGCCATCCTGTTGCGCTCGGTAAAGGAAAAGGCGCCGGTATACGCCCGGGCGCTGGGGGACCGGGGCATCCCGGTGAGCCTGCCGGGCACGGAGGGGTTTTTCGACGCCCCGGAGGTCTCCCTGGCGTTATCGTTCTTGGGCATCATCGATAACCCACGGCAGGACGTGCCGCTCATCGCCGTGCTGCGCTGCCCGGTTTACGGCTTCACGCCCGACGAGCTGGCCGCCATCCGGCTGGCGGACAGAAGCGGCGACATGTACGCGGCGTTGACGGCGGCCGCCGAGGGCAACGAAAGGTGCCGGGCGTTTTTGGAGGAGCTTCACGACTTCCGCGCCGCCGCGCCCGATCTGCCGGCGGACCGGCTTTTATGGCATGTGTACAACAAGACGGGGCTGTTGGGGATTATGGGCGCGCTGCCCGGCGGACAGACCCGGCGGGACAACCTCGTCCGGCTGGCGCAGCTGGCCGGGCGCTGCGAGGCCAACGGCTATAAGGGCGTTTTCGGCTTCATGCGGTACATCCGGCAGCTTATAGAGCTGGGCGGCGACGCGGGCGATGCGGCCGAGGCCCTGTCCGCCGGCGCGGTGAACATCATGAGCATCCACAAATCAAAGGGCCTGGAGTTCCCCGTGGTGATTTTGGCGGATACCGCCAAGCGGTTTAACCTGAAGGACGCAGCAAAGCCGCTGCTCGTCCACGCAGGCTTAGGCGTGGGCATGAAGCGCACCGATATGGAGCGCCGCATCGAGTACCCCACGCTCCCGCGGCTGGCGGTATCAAAGGCCCTGACACGGGAGACGCTGTCGGAGGAGCTGCGCGTTTTATACGTGGCCTTGACCCGCGCCCGGGAGAAGCTGATTGTCACCGCCGCCTTTCCGGACGCTTCACGGGAGCTGCAGAAGCTTTCAAAAATGGCCGCGCAGCCCGTGCCGCCGCAGCTGGTGGAAGGGATGAACAGCATGGCGCAGATGCTTTTAGCGCCCGTGCTGACCCGCCCGGAAGCCGCGCGCTTTATGGAGGAAGCAGGTTTAACGGCTACAGACGAGGACAGCGCCTGCCGGCGTGTAACGGACCCCGAAGAAACACCCCTGTTTGACCTGCGGCTTATTCCCCGGGAGGCCGCCGAAAGGCTGGAACTGGAGGAGGTTATCTCTCAGGAGCAGACGGCGGCGCCGGATTTGGCGGACGCGCCGAGTCAGCCCCGGGAAGGCGGGGAGACGGGCCACCCGCCCTATGACCCGGCGTTGGCGGAGGAGATTCGCCGGCGGCTCCGCTTTGAGTACCCTTACAAGGCCGCCGAGACGCTCCCGTCGAAGCTGACGGCTACGGAGCTCAAGGGCCGGCTTGTGGACCTGGAGGTCTCGGAGGAGGCCGAGGCGCGGGTTTACGCGAAAAAGCCCGGCTACATCGCCGCCCGGCCGAGCTTCGCGTCGCAGCGCACGGCGCTGACCGCGGCTGAGCGCGGCACGGCGCTGCATCTGGCGATGCAGTATATCGATTTTGCCCGCTGCGGGAGCCTAAATGGGATTGAGGCGGAGCTTACGCGGCTTCGTGACGCGCGCTTCCTGTCGAAAAAGCAATATGAGGCTGTGGACGCCCGGAAGATCGCCGCGTTTTTCGCATCAGACTTGGGCCGCCGCGTCCTTGAGGCCGGGAAGCTCTACAGGGAGTTCAAGTTCTCCCTGCTGCTGCCGGCCGGGGATGGGGAGCTGGGCGTGTCCGGCGGGGTCAGCGGCGACGACCGGGTGCTGTTCCAGGGCGTTGTGGACTGCTGCTTTGAGGAAGACGGCGCGCTGCATATCATCGACTTCAAGTCCGACGCCGTCACGGAAGAGACCCTGGGCGAGAAGACCCGGCTGTATTCCGAGCAGATTAAGGCTTACGGCCGCGCCATGACCGCCATCACCGGCCTGCCGACGGCCTCGCTGACGCTGTACTTTTTCGGGCTTGATCGGGCGGTTAGGATTGATTGAGATTTCATGAGGAAAGTTGTTGCATTTTAACGGTAACTGTGTTAATATCTTTCGTGCGCATCAAATTACAAATGATCGAAAGAGGTGAACATGATGAAGGAAGGGATCCATCCCAACTATCAGCAGACGACGATCAAGTGCGCTTGCGGTGAGGTTATTGAGACGGGAAGCACTAAGAAGGACATCAAGGTGGAGATCTGCTCTAAGTGTCACCCCTTTTATACAGGCAAGCAGAAGCTGGTTGACACCAGCGGACGTGTTGATAAATTCAACAAGAAATTCGGCCTGGATAAATAACCCGACAAAGGATACCCGCACTGGTTCGTCCAGTGCGGGTATATTTTTTTATCGGCATACGGTATACTGAAGACAAGAACAAAATACAGGAGGGACGGCATATGTCATTCAAAAAAATCGGCGTTAAGGACATCACCGGCAATATTTTCGAGCTCATCGGCGACAGGTGGATGCTGATAACAGGCGGCGACAGAAAGGGCTACAACATGATGACCGC
>JAJUHI010000157.1 GCA_029267955.1 Sporobacter termitidis
CATTACATCACCCACCTGTGCAACCACTGTGAAAAGGCCTCCTGCATGGACGCCTGCGAAGACGGCGCCATCTACCGCCGGGAGGACGGGCTCGTGCTCATCGACCCCGAAAAGTGCACCGGCTGCGGCAAGTGCCTGGAGGGCTGCCCGTATGACGCCATCTACTTCAACGACGAGCTGAAAATCGCCCAGAAGTGCACCGGCTGCGCCCACCTGTTGGACAACGGCTACAAGCTGCCCCGCTGCGTGGAGGCCTGCCCGACGGAGGCGCTGACGTTCGGCGAGGAAGCCGACATGCAGGACTTCATCGTGGGCGCCACGGTGCGCAAGCCCGAAACCGGCAACCGCCCGAAGGTTTTTTACCGCAACATCCCCGGCAAGTTCATCGCCGGCACGGTATACGACCCCGTCGAAAAGGAGGTTATTATCGGCGCCCGCGTCAGAGCCACCAACGGCGGCAAAACCATTGAGGTCCGGACCGACGATTACGGCGATTTCTGGTTTAAAGACCTGGCCATGGGTAAATACGACGTTGTCATCGAGGCCAAAGGCTTTGAGTACAAGGTCTTTAATCAGGTGGACGCCACGAAAGACGTCAATCTGGGCGATATCCCCCTGGAGAGAAAAAAATAGCGGCACAGTTAAAAAGCACAGCAAAAAACCGGCCGAGAGGCCGGTTTATTATTGCCTATTTGCTTGGAACCAGTTTTATATCGACGCCGCTGACGGTGAGCGTCGTCCCCTTGGGCAGCTCGATATTCTTATATTCCTGCTGGTAGAGATTCGAGCCGATTTCCTTGTTTTTATCGGCGGTACCCATAATGGCGTTGATGCCGCGGTCGTACATGTTGTCCGAGGAGACGTTGCCGCCGCCGGATACGGCGACAATGTCGTACGTCCCGGCGGGGAAATCCGTGCCGGCGACGAAATTGCCGCTTCCAAGCTCAACGGTTTCCGTATTCGGCTGCTGGCGCGCCTTCAAGGGCGCGCCGTCCGCGGCCTCCGAGGTTATCCTGACGGTGACGCCGCTGATGGACAGGACAACGCCGTCCGGCAGATTGATGTTGGCGTACTTCTGCTCATAAATGTCGGAGCCGAACGCCTCGTTTTCTTCTTTCGTGCCCATGATGGCGTTGATGCCGCCGCTGTACATGTTGCTGGAAGAGACGTTCCCGCTGCCGGATATGGCTTCGATATCGTATTTCCCGGCGGGGAAATCGATGCCCGACGTGTAGTGGCCGTTTGACAGCTCGAGACTGACCGGGATTGTTTCAGGCGCTTTCTCGGCAGCCGCCGTTTCGGCCTCACCGGTATCGGTTAAGGGCGTATTTTTGGTTTCAAGAGTGTTATCCTTCCCGTCTCCGGCGCTTGCGGCAATGATAATGATGAGGACGACAAGCGCCAGCGCCCAGAACCACCATTTTTTATACAGCGGCTTTTTTGCTTTTTCAGGCGCAGGATTGTTCCCGTTCATGAAGTGAGCCCCCTCCGGCAATGTTTAAACCTGCCTCAATACGTATCGCCTTTTTATTATCTGCACATGCGGCGATAATAAACGGCGTTCATGCCGGAGGCGCCGATTAAGCACCCGATATTTTAATAGCCGTACCTTTCGATCATCCGTTCGGCGATGACCATCGCCTGCTCCCGGGTCAAAAGCCCGGCCGGCTCAAAATTGCTGCCGGTACCCTGCATCAGTCCGTTTTCGTAGGCGTACCGCACATAGGGCACCGCCCAGCTCTGGATGGACGGGCTGTCATCGAAAGGCAGCGCGGCGTCCGATTCGATGCCGCTTTGGCTGACGAGCCCCGCGGCGATGCTGATAATTTTCGCGCACTGCTCCCGCGTCAGGGTGCCCTCCGGCTCGAAGGACACGGAGGACATACCGTTGATGAGCCCCAGCTGGTACCCCTTGGCGATTTGCATGCTGTAGGGGCTTGCGGCAATATCCTCAAAAGGCGGCGCCGACGAGGTTGTGTACGGGCCCAGCACCTGCTCCACAACATTGACCATCAGCGCCGTGAACTCGCCGCGCCGGATGGGGAGCTGATACCCCAGCTGGAGCTGTTCCGGCACGACGCCCCGGGCCGTCAGCGCCATAATATCCGCCGCCGCCCAGTCGCTGGGCGGGCTGTCGCCGACAGCCGTCAGGGTAAAGGTTGCGGCCAGCCCGCCGCCGTCGGTGGTCGCCACCGTGATGAACGCCACGCCTTCGGAAAGGACGGTGACCACGCCCGATTCATCCACAACGGCAACCTCCGGGTCCGACGACGACCAGACCAGCCCGCCGCCGGCGGCTTCCGCGGGACTGACGGAGACGGGCAGCGCCACCCTGCTGCCCACCGCATACGCGCCTGCGGATATCTCAAAGGCGATTGATCGAATCGGCGTCACATCCCGGGACGGGTCAAAGTCCACGGGGGACATGGGATGCGCGGCGTGAAAACTGTCCGTATCGTACTGGCTGTCCCTGACATGGTCGGTAAATCCGGCGGCGCCTTTTAGGAAATAGGCGTCCGTCCGGGCGGTATCGTCCCAGGTGACGTCAATGTTGTACCAGACGGCGCCGATCCGGACGATGTTCCAGGCGTGGATTTCGCTCCTGTCGCCGTTAAAGCCCTTGCCTAATATGGCCCGAACCGGGACGCCGGCTTCCGCCAGCATTTTGTACATTAACAGCGTATACCCGTTGCAGACCGTCCTTTTGGAATACAGCGCGTCGTAGGCCGAGTATTTCGTCAGCGTGTCGTCGTATTCCACGTTATGTACGATGTAGTCATGAATGGCCCGGACCTTGCCGCCCTGGCTCAGCTCGGAGATGTTCAGTTCGTCGAGTATGGCGGCCGCCGTCTCGTCCACATAGGCTTCCTGCTCGGCCGTTGTCCAGTAGCTCTGGTTAAACTCAAACAGGACAAAACTGCCGTAGGACCAGCTGCTCACCTGCATGGTGCCGCGCATATTAAAGCGCAGGTAGTCCAGATCGGAGGTCGTCTCCTTTAAATCGTATGAAAAAACATCCTCCCAGATCTTATTGCCATCCAGAATGGCGCCGACCTCCTTGTGGGTGATCCCGTCATACCTGATCCTAAACTGCGTATCGCGCGCCACATACAGCCTGGCAACGGCGGCGACGAGCGCGTCATAATCGCTGACCGTCACATCCGCCGCGGCGGCCGCTGCCGGCGGTTTGGCGGCGGACGGACTGGCGGCGGCGGTCCAGGCCGCGTCCGGCAGCGCCGGCGTGTAGCGGACCGTCCCCAGGCCGACGGGCCTTGCCGGCGGCGCCGCCGCGGTCACCGCCAGGACAATGACGGCCGCTGTCAGCACCAGCGCCGCCTGTTTGCGTAGCTTCTTCATAGTGTCTCCTGATATCCGGTTGCCAGTTTCTCATGGCACGCGATTTTTGTCGAAAAGCGCGCCACGCTTCGATTATACCAGAATTCCATAACTTTACAACACCAAAGGGTTTTGCTCCAGAATTTACATATGTACATATGTGTACATATGCAAAAGAACCGAACCCGCCCGGGCTCGGTTCTAGCTGCGAGGCTTTTTTATCGTAGAAGCACGTCGGCTTATTCGGCAGGAGGCGTCACCAGCACCACCAGCATCTGGCAGGCCGTCGTACCGGTGTTGAGGACGGATTTCTTCGTGTTGGGCCCGCAGTGGAAGGAGTCGCCCGCAAACAGCGTCGTCTTGATTTCATCGGGCGTGCCTACTTCGCATTCCAGATACATCTGGCCCTCGATGATGTAGTAGATGGTCTCCTTGGCGTTGGAGCCGTAGTTGCAGCCGCCGCCGGGGAGAAAATGGGACAGGCCCATCGTAATGCTGCCCTGGTTGACATCCTTGGGATCGTGCAGACGGGTGGTGCGTACATCGAAATGACCCGGCGCCTCATATGTATAGGCTTCGTTCTTCCTGGTAATCTTGTAGCTCATGAAATCAATCCCTTTCGTTAAATTCCATACGTCGTCGCTTGATGCGGCTGATGACTTAATTACGAGTGGCATTGTATCACGGCGGCGGTTAAAGTTCAAGGGCGCAAAGGGCAAACCGCCGTCCTTCTCAGCTGCCGCCGGCGATCAGCTTTTCGTAGTCCTGGGGGTAATTGATGTTGAGTAGCAGCCGGTCGCTCCATAAATTCCCAAGCTCCGCCGGGGTAACGCACCGCAGGCGCAGCTGCTCCAGCAGCCGCGAGAGCTTGTACTGCCCGTCTTTCAGCGCGCTTTCGGCATGGGGCAGCACCGACTTTTTATAATAGGCAAACAGCGGCTCATACCGGCCCTGGCTGTCGGTCATCAGGCCGACGTCGGCATCCCCGGTCAGCGCCATGATTTTCAGCGCCGCCCTCGGGTCGGCATAGGGCAGGTCGGCCGCCACGAGAAAAACGCCGTCCCCCGCCGCTTCCGCCAGCGCGGCGTGCAGGCCGCCCATGGGGCCGCAGCCCTTGTAGACATCAACAACACGGGGCGCTTTGATATCACTGTATTTGCCGGGGTCGTTAACGCTGAGCCAGACCTGGTCGAATAAGCCGGAAAACCGCCGGACAGCCGACGAAAGCAGCGACTGGCCGCCGAACAACAGCGCCAGCTTGTCCCGCTGCATGCGCCGGCTCTCCCCGCCGGCCAGTATGACGGCTGTGCGCACTGGACCATCTCCCCTTTACCGCCGATGCTTCTTAACGGGATTGTAACATATTTCAGCCCGCCGGGAAAGCTCGGATGACAAGCTGACAATAAGCGCCATCGAGTTGACTTTTACAGTGTGCTGGTATATAGTAATTACCGTTCTTTAAAGTCACTATTTTAAGACCGACATTATCTTCAGAGATTTTAGCCGGCCGGAATTAATACCCGTTTTACGGGCAAGGAGGATATACATGAAGGATATTTACTTAGTCAGCTGCTGCCGCACCGCCATCGGCAGCTTCGGCGGCACCCTGAAGGACACGCCGTCGGCTCAGCTGGGCGCCATCGTCGCCAAAGCCGCTCTCGAGCGCGCGGGGCTGTCGCCCGACAAGCTTGACGAGGTTATGTTCGGCTGCATCCTGACAGCGGGTCTCGGCCAGAACGTGGCGCGCCAGGTCGCCATCGGGGCGGGCATTCCGCAGGAAGTACCCGCGTACACGGTGGGCATGGTCTGCGGTTCCGGCATGAAGGCCGTTATCGAGGCCGCCCGCGCCATCGC
>JAJUHI010000158.1 GCA_029267955.1 Sporobacter termitidis
AAAGGAATGAAACAATGTACGAGAAGCTGGTATTTCCATTTCCTCAGGAAAACAACGAGATTGTGGCCGAGGGTGACGACCCCGGATACGTCATCAAGCCCCAGGCCTATTTCCGCGGGGCGTCGCAAATCCCGGGCTCCAAGTTCAATGTGGGCTTTCAGATCTTTGTCAAGCCCTTTTTCCTTGACCGGAACCCCCACCGCCACAACGAGGATGAGTACCTTGTGTTCTTAGGCGGCTCATTCCCGAACGTGTTTGATTTTGACGCCGATATCGAGTTTACCATCGGCAAGATCGGCGTTGACGCGGAGGTCTACCACATCACCAAACCGACGATTGTCCGTATCCCGGCCGGCGTGTACCACTGTCCGCTGAACTTCAAGCGCGTCGACAAGCCGATATTCTTCCAGGCGGCGCTGATGGAGCCGATGTTCGGCGGCATTTACGACACGCCCAACGGCGTCATGGAGCTGCGGTATAACGGGCCTGTCCCATGCAAGTACGACTCGGCCAAAAAGTGCGATTCCTGCGGCAAGTGCCTTGAGGAACGGTGGGACAGCTGACGCTTGAGGCCCGACAGAGTGAAACCTGAACGGAGGTAGGTGCAACAATGGGAATATACATCTTAAAGCGGCTGCTGATGCTGATACCCGTCCTGCTGGGCATCTCGCTGGTGGTGCTGCTTTTAATCGACATCACACCCGGCGACCCCGCGCGCATGATGCTGGGTACCCAGGCGACGGAGGAGAAGGTGCAGCAGGTCCGCGAGGAGTTGGGGCTTAACGACCCGCTCCCGGTCCGGTACGCCCGCTTCATCTGGGATGTGCTCCATGGCGACTTCGGCACGTCGTATATGACGGGCCGGCCCGTGGTTGACGAGATGATGCAGCGCTTCCCGTATACGCTGCTGCTGGTGACGATCAGCCTTATTTTATCGATACTCTTAGGAATACCCCTCGGCGTTTACGCGGCCACGCACCAGTATTCCTGGAAGGACAACGCCGCGATGTTCGTGTCGCTGTTCTGCGTGTCGATGCCGAGCTTCTGGTTCGCGCTGATGATGATACGCCTCTTCGGCGTCAATCTGAGATGGGTGCCCCTCTCCGGCGTCAGCAGCTGGAAAGGCTGGATTCTGCCGTGCGTTTCTATGGCGCTGGGGCTCACGGCCATTATCGCCCGGCAGACGCGCTCCAACCTTCTGGAGGTCATCCGGCAGGACTACATAACCACCGCCAGGGCGAAAGGGCTCTCGGAGGGCAGGGTCATCTACCGCCACGCGCTGAAAAATGCGCTGATACCCATCATCATGATCATCGGCGGCATCTTCGGCTCCCTGCTGGGCGGCGCGCTGATCTCCGAGGTCATCTTCTCAATCCCTGGGCTCGGCCAGTATACGATGACGGGGCTTGCCAACCGGGACTATCCCGTGATCCAGGGCAGCGTTCTGATACTGTCAACGCTGTTTGCGATTATCATTCTCATCGTCGACGTGATCTTCGCGCTGGTTGACCCGCGGATACGCTCCCAGTACATCAGAAAAGGCAAAAGAAAGGCAGGTAATCGGGTTGGAAAAGAAGCACAAACAGTCGAGGTTTAAGGACGTTTGGCGTCAGCTGAGAAAGAACAAGCTGGCCGTGGTCGCGCTGGTGGTGCTTGTCCTGCTTTTGCTTGTGGCAATCTTCGGGCCCCTGATCGCGCCGTACCCCTACGCCCAGCAAAACCCCAGGGCGTCTTACGCGGGCTCCAGCGCGGAGCATTGGCTCGGCACAGACAAGCTGGGGCGGGATATCCTAAGCCGCCTGATCGTCGGCGCGCGGTACTCTCTTGAAATGGGCGTCATCGCCGTGGCCATCGCCTCCGCGATCGGCATTACCATCGGCGCCATCGCGGGCTTTTACGGCCGTTGGGTGGACAACCTCTGTATGCGGCTTTTGGATATTTACCAGGCGGTGCCCATGCTGCTGTTGGCCATTACGCTGGCGGCGATTCTGGGGCCGAGCCTTCGGAATGCGATCATCGCTCTTGGTATCGGCATGGTGCCCAGCTTCGCGCGGCTGATGCGGGCCTCCGTCCTGACCGTGCGCGAGAAGGAGTATGTGGAGGCGGCCAGGGCCATCAACGCCAGCGACGCCCGGATTATCGCCAAGCACATCGTCCCCAACGCCATGGCGCCGATCATGGTGGAGATTACGATGGGCGTGGGCTCCTGCATCCTGGCGGGCGCCGCCCTGAGCTTTATCGGACTCGGCGTACAGCCGCCGACGCCGGAATGGGGCTCCATGATCGCCGAAGCCCGGGACGTGATGCGCGAGCATCCGACGCTGGCCCTGTATCCCGGCATCTGCGTCATGATCAGCGTGCTGGCCTGCAACCTGCTGGGAGACGGCCTGCGGGACGCTTTGGACCCCCGCCTGAAAAACTGAGGTGGCAGCATGAACGACAACTTACTTGAAATCCGCAACCTTGCGGTTGAATACCACACGGACGACGCCGTCATCTACGCCGTCAACGATATCAACCTAACAATAAAAAAAGGCGAGACCATCGGCCTGGTGGGCGAGACGGGCGCGGGAAAAACGACCATCGCCAAAAGTATACTGCGCATCCTGCCGTCGCCTCAGGCAAAGCTCGTCTCCGGCGAAATCCACTTCCAGGGTCAGGACCTGCTGCAGCTGTCCGAGAAGGAGATGCGCAAAATCCGCGGCAACAAGATCGCCATGATCTTCCAGGACCCGATGACGGCCCTCAACCCCATCGAGACGGTGGGCTTCCAGATTGCTGAAACCATCAGGCTGCACAACAAAATTTCCCGCGTTGAGGCCGAACGCCGCGCCTGCGATATGCTGGAGCTGGTGGGCATCCCGATGGAGCGCTTTGGCGAATACCCGCACCAGTTTTCCGGCGGCATGAAACAGCGCGTGGTCATCGCCATGGCGCTGGCCTGCAATCCGGAACTGCTCCTGGCCGACGAGCCGACGACCGCTCTGGACGTGACGATTCAGGCCCAGGTGCTGGAAATGATGCAGTCATTAAAGGACAAGCTCAACACCTCCGTCATCCTGATCACCCACGACCTCGGCGTCGTGGCCGATTTCTGCGATTCCGTCGCCGTTGTCTACGCCGGCGAAATCGTGGAGCGCGGCACCGCCCAGCACATCTTTGACGAAGCCGCGCACCCGTACACCCTCGGTTTGTTCGGCTCGCTGCCGAAGCTGGACGCGACGGAACGCCGGCTCAAGCCGATCAAGGGGCTGATGCCCGACCCGACAAATCTGCCGAAGGGCTGCCGGTTTTATGACCGCTGTCCCGAAGCGACTGAAAAATGCGCCGAAGCGCCGCCCGAGGATATAGAGATCGCCCCCGGGCATACAGTTAAGTGTGTATTAGCGAGGAAAATGTGATATGGCGGCATTATTAGAGGTCCGAGACCTGAAAAAATACTTTAAAACCGGCGGCGGCATGCTCCACGCAGTGGACGGCGTCAGCTTTTCGCTGGACCAGGGTAAAACTCTCGGCGTGGTCGGCGAGTCCGGCTGCGGAAAATCAACTCTCGGCCGAACAATTCTGCATTTGTGCGACGTGACCAGCGGACAAATTTTCTTCGAGGGGGAGGACATCACCTATCCCACCAGAAAACAGCTGCATCGCCTGCGGGAAAATATGCAGATCATCTTTCAGGACCCCTTTTCATCCCTCAACCCGCGCATGTCGGTCAGCGAAGCCATCATGGAGCCGCTTATTCTGCGCGGCGGCATGACCAAGGCGGATATGCTGGCGGAAACCCGGCGGCTGATGGACACGGTCGGCCTGGCCGCCCGGTTTGAAAACGCCTACCCCCACGAGCTGGACGGCGGCCGGCGCCAGCGCATCGGCATTGCCCGCGCGCTCTCGCTCAAACCGAAATTCATCGTCTGCGACGAGCCCGTCTCCGCCCTGGACGTCTCCATCCAGGCGCAGATCATCAATCTCATGCTGGATCTGCAGGAGGAGCGCGGTCTGGCGTATATGTTCGTCACCCACGACCTCTCCGTCGTCAAGTACATATCGGACGATATCATGGTCATGTACTTGGGGCAGATGGTCGAAAAAGCGCCGGCGGACGAACTGTTCAACGATACGCGCCACCCCTACACAAAGGCGCTGTTGTCCGCCATCCCCATCCCCAACATCCACAACAAGAAAAAGCGCATCCTGCTGCAGGGCGAAATCACATCGCCCATCAACCCGAAGCCCGGGTGCCGGTTTATGGCGCGGTGCCGCTACGCTTCGCCGGAGTGCGCCGAACCCCAGGTTTTAGAGGAATACGCGCCCAATCATTATGTCGCTTGTTGGAAACACAAATCCATATCATAAAGAGGAGGAAATCAAATGAAACCAACCGCAAAAAAAATCCTGACACTGCTTCTGGCCGGCATGCTCTTTGCATCCCTGGCCGCTTGCGGCACCGGCGGCAAATCCGGCGCCGATGCCACCCCCGGCACAAGCGGCGGCACATCCGCCCCCGTCAGAGACACCCTCAACGTGGCCGTCTCCCTGGACAGCGGCACCCTCGACCCGCTCGGCATGACGGGCGCCGGCGGCTTTTTGAACGTGCAGCGCACCTATATGGAGCCCCTGTACGACTATAAGCCGGACGGCACTCGGATGTGGATTCTTGCCACCGGGCTTGAGCGCATCAGCGACATCCAGTACACGCTGAAGCTCCGCGAGGGCGTCAAGTTCAGCAACGGCAACCCCTTCAACGCGGACGACGTGATGTTTACCATGGTGACAAACCGTGACGACCCGCAGTTTTTCTTAAACGTCAAGGCCATCGACTTTGAAAAGACAAAGAAAATCGACGACTACACCATCGATCTCTGGTACACCTCCTACAACGCCGCCCAGGAACCGGGCATGAGCCAGATGATGATCCTTGACGCCGAGTCCTACGATCCGCAGACCATGTCCCTCAATCCCATCGGCACCGGCCCGTACGTGGTGACGGACTACGTGGTCAACAGCCATGTGACGGTGGAAGCCCGCGACGACTACTGGGGCGAGCCGCCCGCCATCAAGAAGATTAATTTCAAGACCCTCAACGAGAACTCCCAGAGAGTAAACGCCCTTGAAACGGGCGACGTGGACGTGGCGAGCTTCCCCATTAAGGACGCCGAT
>JAJUHI010000159.1 GCA_029267955.1 Sporobacter termitidis
CCCGGCATCTATGTGGACATCACGTCGGGCGAGCCGCTTTTTTCCTCCTCGGACAAATTTGAGTCCGGCTGCGGCTGGCCCAGCTTTACAAAGCCCATCGACCCCAATGTGGTGCGCCGGCGGCGCGACCTTTCCCACGGCATGGACCGCGTCGAAATCAGGAGCCGGGCGGGAGACGCGCACCTGGGCCACGTCTTTCCCGACGGCCCCGCCGACCGGGGCGGGCTGCGCTACTGCATCAACAGCGCCGCTTTGCGGTTTATCCCCAAGGAGGACATGGCGCGCGAGGGCTACGGCTATTTGCTGGACTTAGTAGAATAAATTATTAACAGAGCGGGTCTTCAGCCCGCTCTGCCGGTTTTTAACAGACCGCCGTATCCAAACCGCGTCCGTTGGTTTTCCTTTATATCCACATAATCTATAATCCTGTCGGTAATAACGATGCCGTCCAAGTGGTCGATCTCATGGCAGAGGCATCTGGCCAGCTCCCCCGCGGCGGCAATTTTGACGGGCTTGCCGTAATGGTTTAGCGCCGCCACAACAATCTTGGCGGGCCGTTTCACCACGCCCCAGATGCCCGGATAGCTCAGGCACCCCTCAAGCCCCGTCTGCTCGCTTTCGGCGCTGATGATCTGCGGATTGACCAGCCGTAAAAGCCGGCGGCCCGTATCGGCGATCACAAGCCGGCGCAGGATGCCGATCTGGCAGGCGGCCAGCCCGCCGCCGCTCTGTTTGCTGTACAGCGTGTCGGCCATGTCCGCGAAGATCCCGCGTATCCGCTCGTCAACGACCTCAACGGGCCTGCTCCTTCGCCGGAGCGCCTGGTCGTTAAACGTTATGATTTTTTTGACAGCCATGTGCAAAACTCCCGTTTGCATGAAGACTTCATACCATCATATGCCGCCCCGGCGATAAATTCGTCAAAAAACCAGGCAGGCGCGCAAGTGCGCGCCTGCCATAACTGCAAAACTCTCTTTATAAACTGCCGTTTTTCAGCTCTTCCGCCGCCGCCTTCAGCTGCGCTAAAAACGCCTCGGCCGACGCATCGCTGGGCATGCGCCAGTCGCCCCGGGGCGACAGGCAGACGGAGCCGACCTTGACGCCGTCCGGCAGGCATGAGCGCTTGAACTGCTGGGAGAAAAACCGCCTGTAAAAGACCTCCAGCCACCGGAGAATGAACGCCGGCTCGTAGATCCCGTCAAAGGCCAGGGTGGCGAGCTTCAAGACCTTTTTCGGCGCAAAGCCGTTGCGGACGGTGTGGAACAGGAAGAAGTCATGGAGCTCGTACGGGCCCACAACATCCTCCGTCTTCTGGGCGATATCGCCCTTTTCATCGGCCGGCAGCAGTTCCGGGCTGATGGGTGTCTCCAGAATATCGTACAGGGCGCCGGCAACTTTTTTGTTCTCCGTCGTCCCGGCATACCAGGCGATCAGGTGCCTGACCAGGGATTTCGGCACGCCGGCGTTGACGCCGTAATGGCTCATATGGTCGCCGTTGTAGGTGCACCAGCCCAGCGCCAGCTCCGACAGGTCGCCCGTGCCCACCACCAAACCGCCCTCCTGGTTGGCAACGTCGAACAGTATCTGCGTCCGCTCCCGGGCCTGGACGTTTTCATAGGTGACGTCCAGCTTGTCCGGCGCGTGGCCGATGTCGTCAAAATGCCGCAGGCAGGCCTCCCTGATGGAGATTTCCCGGCTGGTGATGCCCAGCTCCCGCATCAGGGTGAGGGCGTTCTGATACGTCCGGTCCGTGGTCCCCATCCCCGGCATCGTGATGCCCACAATGCTTGTTTCGGGCAGCTTTAGGGACTTTACCGCCTCCGCGGTCACCAAAAGCGCCAGAGTGGAATCCAGACCGCCGGACAGGGCGATCACCGCTTTTTTGATGCCCGTCTTGCGCATCCGCTCGGCAAGCCCCATGGACTGCAGGCGGAAAATCTCCCGACAGCGGTCCTGCTTTTCGGCGCTGTCACCGGGTATAAAGGGATGCCGGTCCACGGTAAAGCTCTCCTTGACGTCGCGCCCGTCCTCCAGCGCGATCTCGATCACCCGGTATTCCGTCCGGTCCGGGACGGCCATAAAGCTGTTGAACTTCTGCCGGTCGCCCATCAGCTTTTCAATGTCGATATCGGCGAAAATGACCGAAGACGCGCTGGCGTAGTTCGACTCCGCGGCGATGCCGCCGCTGGCGGCGATAACGGCGTGCCCGGTGAACACTACGTCGGTGGTGGACTCGCCCGGCCCGGCGGAGCTGTACACATAGCCGGCAAAGCACCGGGCCGACTGCTGGCGGATCAGCTCCCGGCGGTAATCGGCCTTCGTCACCGTCTCGTTGCTGGCCGACAGGTTGAGGATCAGGTTCGCCCCGTGCAGCACATGGCGGGAGCTGGGCGGCACCACCGCCCACAGGTCCTCGCAGATTTCCGCGCTGACGGCCAGCTGCGAGTTTTTATCGCGGATGATGACGTTCTCCCCGAAGCACACGTCCTGCCCGCCCAGGCGCACCGTTTCCGCCTGCCGCGCCCCGGCGCCGGCAAACCACCGTTTCTCGTAAAACTCGTTGTAATTGGGGATAAACGTCTTCGGGACGGCGGCTAAAAGATGCCCCTCATGGAGCAAAACCGCGCAGTTGAACAGCTGGTTGTCCGCCTTGATCGGCATGCCGACGGCCACGAGCATGTCGCAGCCGCGGGCGGCCTTTGCAACATCCAGCAGAGCGGCCTCGGCGGCGTCCAGGAGCGCCTGCTGGTGAAACAGATCCGCGCAGGTGTAGCCCGTGACGCACAGCTCCGGGAATACCATGACGCGGACGCCCAGTCCGGCGCCCTCGCGGATCAGCCGCGATATTTCCCGTCCGTTGGCCGCCGGGTCTCCCACAACCGTACGCGGCACGGCCGCCGCCACCCGGATATAGCCGTATTTTGAGAGCTTCATATGGGTCCTCCATCCCGGCGGCAGGCTATAAAGCCCGCCGCTTTATCTTATCAGCGCCGCCCGCCGGGGGCGCACCGCAATATTGTTGTTTACCGTTCCGCCGTCATCAGCAGCAGGATCAGATCCGCGATGCGGCTGAGCTCCTCCACCGTCGTAAACTCCTCGCAGGAGTGGATGTTTCTCATGGCGTTGGCCAAAACAATGCCGGTGATGCCGTTTTGGGCCAGGACGTTGTTGTCGCTGCCGCCGAAGGTTTTGATAAACGACACCGGCAGCCCCAGGGCGTTGCAGGCGGCTTCAAACCGCCTGGCCACCGGGTGGTCCAGGGGCGTCTCATAGGCTTCGGAAGCGGTCATTAGCTCAAAATCCAGCCCGGCGCCGGCGGCGGAGGCCGCCCTTTCAAACTGCCGCCGGACAAGCGCCGCCTGCTTGGCGGCCTTGTCGTGGCTTAAGCTGCGGACCTCCCCCTTGACGACGCACCGGTCGGGGACGATGTTGGAGGCCAGACCGCCCGTAATTGTCCCCACATTCACCGTGGTCTCCTCGTCGATGCGCCCCATGGGCATCATGGCGATGGCGTCGGCGGCCGCGGCGATGGCGTGGATTCCCTTCTGCGGCGCGAAGCCCGCATGGGCGGCCTTGCCCTTTATGGCGGCCGTAAAGGCCAGAATGCTCGGCGCCATATACGCCGCCGTGCCCACGGGCCCCTGCAGGTCCAGCACATACGCCTCGTCGGAAGCGAGCTTGGCAAACTCGAAAACGGCGCTGCCCTTGCAGTAGGCTTCCTCAGCCACCGTAAACAGGACCTCGACAGGGCCGTGGGGGACGTTTTTTTCCACAATGACGGTTAAAGCCTCCAGGATGGCGGCCACGCCGGACAGGTCGTCCGCGCCCAGGACGGTGTTGCCCTTGCTGCGGATGACGCCGTCGCCGCCCAGGACGGCCTGCTTGCCCCGGGCCGGCTCCACCGTGTCCAGATGGGCGCAGAACAGGAGCGGCTTCCGGTCGATATTGCCGTTTAGAAAACCGTATATATTGCCGCAGTCGCCGCCGATGAGCTCGCCGGCGGCGTCCTCAATGACAAGCAGGCCCAGGTCGGTAAGCCTGCTTTTAACGTAGTCGCCCATCTGTCTCTCGTGAAAAGAGGGGCTGTCAATGGCAACAAGCTTTGTAAATTCATCGATCAGCCTTACCTGGTTGGTCATCATGAACACGCCCACCGCCTTTACGCCAGTGCTGGAATTTTTTATGCATAATTTCCCGAAGACCTGTGACAGGGCCTCATATTGTGATATAATAAATCCTCCCGGAATTTACCGGGGATGCCTTGCTGCCATGATATCATAATCATGCGGGAGTTTACAACGATTTTTAAGCAAAACGGGCCGCGCCGGCCCGTTTCGATGAAAGGAGCACCCCTATGGAGAAGCACCCCATTCATACCGATAATGCACCGGCGGCCATCGGCCCGTATTCCCAGGCGATTCGGACGGGGCACACCATCTTTGCCTCCGGTCAGATTCCCATCGACCCCAAGACCGGCCTTGTGGCCGGGGACGACATCGTCACGCAGACCCGGCAGGTTCTTTCCAACCTGAAGGCCATTCTGGAGGCGGCGGGCGCCGGCCTGCCCGGCGTTGTGAAAACCACCGTCTTCATCAAGGATATGAACGATTTCGCCCGGTTTAACGAGGTTTACGCCGGCTTCTTCTCCGAGCCGTATCCGGCCCGCTCCACCGTCGAGGTGGCCCGCCTGCCCAAGGACGTGCTGGTGGAAATCGAAGCCGTCGCCGTCACAGAATAACGAAAGAATCAGGTAACTTATGCAAAAGCAAAAAAGAGTGGCCGCCATCCACGACATTTCCTGCTTCGGCAGATGCTCCCTCACCGTGGCGCTGCCGATCATCTCGGCGGCCGGCATCGAAACAAGCGTCATCCCCACCGCCATTTTGTCCACGCACACCGGCGGGTTTACCGGCTACACCTGCCGGGACCTGACCGGGGATATCCTGCCGGTGGCCAGCCACTGGCAGTCCCTGGGGCTGACCTTTGACGC
>JAJUHI010000160.1 GCA_029267955.1 Sporobacter termitidis
GCTCCCGACAGCTTCATTTTTGTCCAGCACGGGGTAATACAGCTTCGCGCGCCCGCTGTTTTCAACCCGGACCGCGCCTTTATCGGCGATGCGCCGGAGCATCATCAGGACCGTGCCCTTCGTCCAGCCGGTGTCGTCCTTAAGCGCCTTAACCAGCTGCGATACGGTTTGCGGGGCCTTTTCCCACAACAGCTTCATCAGCTTCCATTCGCCGTTGGAGAGGCTGATTTTCTTTGTCATCTCCATCACTCCCATCAAAAAGGTTGACACTTGCTATCTTGAGCATACGCCATTAGATAACATTTGTCAACCTTTTTCTGCATAAAATATGGGAGATATGGAAATTCAAGCCCAAAGGGTCAGCGTACCGTCAGGCGAAGAGATTTGATATTTGCTGCCGTTATTAATACTGACAGAAGAGCCCGCCCATATATTCCATTGAAGCAGCATGTAGTTTTGCATGCTCGTAATCGCTTCACTGCGGATATCGTTCATATACGCTGAATAATCCTTCCAAAACGCCTCCGGCATATGCGCAAACAACGTGTCGCCCCTGCTGAAATAGTTTCCGGCGTACTTGACTTCGTTGTTTGCATGCGCCATGTAGCTGTCGTAAACCTTTTTCATCGCCAGGGCCATGTTGTTTTGCACGTCGCCATACTCGATACCGTCAAACCAGCTCATCACCTTATGAATTTCAGCGTTGGTGATTATCCCGTATGTCAAGCTGCCTTTATAGCCGCCTTTGCGCTTTATTTCATCGTACCGCGCCCGGGACTCGGCGGCAACCTCATCGATGATGGCGTTTATTTTATTGTCAGCCGCCGCCCGAAACGCGCCGAAGAGCGCGCTCCCGTCGTCCATGATTCTAACCTGCGCCTTCGCCAAACCCAGCACCATTCCCGTCTGCTCGGCTGTGGTGTTAAGGCCAAGCCGGAGGTTATCCTGCTGGCTGATGAGGGTGTTGCTAAATTCATAGACGGCCTCGGACAGCCGCGTCAGGCCGTCGTAGGTGACTTCGCCAAACTGCGCGCTTGAAACGCTGATATTGCCGCCCTGCCCGGCCATGAACGCGTAGACGCTCAAATCCGTATGCAGAGCGGCGATATCGCCGTTTTTATATGCGGCTTGGTATTCCGCCATTCTCGCCCGTGTCACGTCCATAACGGCGGCGCTCATTGCCCCAGTGTCAAGCTGTACGCCGTTTTCGGTAAAAAAGCGCGCCAAATCATCGGATACCTTCTCCGAAAAAGCTTGCAGGGACTTATCTATAACGGCGCCGAGCTTTTCTTGGAGCATGGCATATTGCTCTGTTCCGCCGTAAAAACGCTCCAGCAGCGCGCCAAACCGGGCGGCTTTTAAGCTGAATGTCTCTACGCTTTTTAGAAGATCGCCGTCGGCGGCGGCAGCGACAAGCTCCCTGCCCAGAACGCCGTCTTCCAAATCCATCAGGAAGCTCTCTTCCATGGTGTAATGGGCGGCGTCGTAAGCTCTTTTCTCAAAAGCGCGGACTTCCTCGTCCGTCATGATGTGAAATTCCAGCGCCGCCTGCATACCGTCCTGGACCGGCAATTCCAATTTCCCATAATAAACTTCGCCCAAGTTTTCTATACATTGTACGCCGTGTCCGGGCGTGTATACATGGGCATATTCCTCACGGACCCGGCGCATGTAAAGCTCGCCGTTGTGCGTCATAATCCCGTTGAAAACGGCGACCTCGCCGTCACGGCTCTCCAGTCCGTCAATAGCGTTATTCTGGCGCCACCAGCTCATGCGCTCCGTTACGATATCATCGTATAAGCCGACCAGCTTCAGGTCGGCGATCGTCAGAGGGTCCCCATAATTGCCGACGCCTTTTTCCAAAGCCGCAATGTCAATGTCGCTCAGCGACTTCCCCAGTGACGCAAAAATGGCGTCTCCCCACTTGCTCCAAAAAGCTTTTCCCTCAGAGGCGTTACCTGTTTTGGTGACGACCGTATAGTCGGAAGATGTGTACTTTAAGGATATATTACCAAAACTGAAGTACTGCCCGCTAAAACCGCTGCCATACGGATTGTAAAGTCCCAGCGGGTGGAAAATGCCAATGCCGCTCATCGCCGTTCTCCCCTTTATTATCCTATTTTCGTATATCGGTATTTTTTACCGGGGAATTAATGGAAATTACAAATCAACATACGCAAACAAAAAAGGAAGCCGACTTTAAGAAATCGACTTCCTTCAAGGTGATATTCGTTGGATATAATAACGCCTTATGATGGCGGGGCGTTGTTTTCGGGCGCGGGATGCGGCGGCACCTTTGCATCCTGCGCCGCCGGCAGGACCAGCGTTATCCGGGTGCCGATGCCCTCCCGGCTTAAAACCTCCATGTGCCCGTCGTGGCGGGAGGCGATCCAGTGGGCGATGGACAGGCCCAGGCCGGCACCGCCCGTGGCCCGGGCCCGGGACGCATCGGCCCGGTAGAACCGGTCAAATATATGCGGCACGGCTTCCGCCTTGATGCCGATGCCGTCGTCGGTGACGCTGACGGTGGCCTTGCCGCCGCCGCGGGCGGTTGCCAGGGTGATGTGGCCGCCCGGATCGGTGTATTTGACGGCGTTGTCCACCAGTATCCGCAGCGCCTGCTTGATAAGCCCCCGGTCGCACCGGACAAGGTTGTCCTCGCCCGGCAGCAGCTCAAAGTGATGGGTGGCGTCAATCATAGAAAACTCGGCCGTGACCTCCCGGGCAAGCTCCGTGAGGCTGAACACCTCCGGCTGCAGCACAATCGTATCGTTGTCGCCCCGGGCCAAAAAGAGCAGCTGCTCCACCAGCTCCTTCATGTTTGCGGCCTCGTCCTTGATGGCGTTGATGGATTCCTGCAGCGTTTTTTCGTCATGCTTGCCCCAGCGGTCCAGCAGGTTGGCGTAGCCCTGGATCACCGAGATGGGCGTTCTCAGCTCGTGGGATGCGTCCGACACAAAGCGGACCTGGGCCCGGTAGGACTCGTTGATGCGGTCCAGCATGCTGTTGATGGCCCGGGCAAGGCTCTTGAGCTCCTGCTGGGTGTCGTCGATCTGTATCCGCGTATCAAGCCGCGACGCATTGATGCCCTCTAGCTTGCCCGCAAACGCCGCCATCTTGTCCGGGTCCAATTGTCTGGAAACGGCGTTGAGGTTGATGGTCGCCCGGGTCAGAGCGGTGATCGGGTCCAGTTCCCGCCGCACCATCCGGATGTTTTTGCCCGTCTTTGACAGGATCTCAATGAGCTGGTACACCAGCAGCATGATAAAAAGGACCCGGAATATCCGCATAAACGGGCCGAGATAGACCGATATCCGGTAAACGGAACCGTCCAGCCCGACGGTGACCGCGTAGGTCAGCCCTTCCAGCTGTTCGATAACCGTGTTGCCGACATCGCCCGTTATCATGATTTGACGGGCCCCATTCCGGGTTATGGCAGGCAGCAGATAGGAAAAGGGCGCGGGGAACCGTACGCCCCCGTATTCTCCCCCGGTTTCAGAGACGCTGATATTTGAAAGCGCCTGCCAGCCGCTTTGCTCCGGCGGGCCGGCTTCGCTGAGGGCTGTAAACGCCGCGGCGGCCCGGTGCTCGCTGTAATAGACCAATCCGCCGGCCGTTATCAGGCACAGGAAAATGTCCAGCGACAGGAACATGCCCACAAGCCGCCAGAACAGGCGGGTGTTCATCCTTCTGGAAATGGACTGGCGCACCTTTCCGCCCTGCGCGTCGCCCGGACTGCGCTGGACGGCGTCGCTCTCCTGGGGCCCGGCGCCCCCCTGGGGCAAAGCACCCTCTTGGGGTAAAGCACCCCCTTGGGGTGCTTTTTTATACTCATTCATCTTTAATCACATATCCCACGCCGCGCACCGTATGGATGAGCTTGATGCCGAACACCTCGTCGATCTTGCAGCGCAGGAAACGGATATAGACGTCCACGGCGTTGGTGCCGCCGTCAAAGTCGAATTCCCACACGTTCTCCATCAGCGTATCCCGGGACACCACAATCCCCTTGTTCTTGAGCAGGTAGTGCAAAAGGTCAAATTCCCGTTTCGTCAGGTCCACTTCCGTCCCGTCCACGGTGACGGTGCGGCTTTTCACATCCATCTGAAGATTCTGCGCCGTCAGGATATCGCTCTCCCGCGCCGCGCCGCTCTTGCGCAGCGCCGTGCGGATTCTGGCCAGCAGCTCCTCGATGGCGAAGGGCTTGGTGATATAGTCGTCGGCGCCCAGGTCCAGCCCGGCCACCTTGTCGCTGACGCTGTCGCGGGCGGTCAGCATGATGACGGGGACATTAAGGCTCCGGCGCAGCCGCCGGAGCACCTCCATGCCGTTGAGCTCCGGGAGCATGATGTCCAGCAGGATCAGGTCAAACTGCCCGCTCTGGGCCAGCTCGATCCCCGTCCGGCCGTTGAAGGCCTTCGTGACCGAATATCCTTCATACGACAGCTCCAGCTCCACAAACCGGGCAAGCTTTTCCTCGTCCTCAACAAGCAGTATCTTCGCGCCCATACCATGCACCGCCTCTTACGTATTCTGCCGCACCCCAATTACTGGCGGTTGTCGCCGCTTATATTCTTCTTGAGATCCTCCACCGCGTCGGCGGCGCCGTCCATAACCTTGTTCACGCTGTCGGTCCCAAGCTCGCTGCCGCGAAAATGGTAGTGGAAGCCGAAGAACAGGCTCACGATCAGCAGCGGCACCGTCACCCAGAAGAAGAAGGCGATCAGAAGCACCACCGCCGTCACCGGGCAGGCAAAGATCTCCGCGCCGTTTTTCGTGGCTACGAGAAAGTTCGTATTGCCGATCCGGAACACCTTCACCAGAAAACGCCCGAAATTGGCCATCATCTCTCGAAAGGCGCTGCCGCGGCCCTGGTGGTTCCAGGTCTGCTGGTCCTCGCCCGATGGCGCGCCGCGGTCCGCCGCGTTCTCGCTGCTGTAATAACCCCCGCCGGCCGGCGCGGATAC
>JAJUHI010000161.1 GCA_029267955.1 Sporobacter termitidis
CCAGACCGGCAGGGCGGGAGGCCGAGCCCCCAGCGCCGCGGTGAAAAACGCCTGGACGCGCACGCCGACAAAGACGACGACGCACAGGGCGCCCGCGAATGAAAACGCCGTTTGCAGACGCCTTGTTATAAAACCTGCTGATTTCATCAGCGCCAACACCCCGGTAGAAATGCTCAGATAAAATGCTCCACCGGTATTGTAGACACCGCGCCCGCGGCGTAAACCGGGCCTTGGCGGCGGGGCGGGAGACTGCCGCTCGTCGTAGTTCCCAAATTATGAAAGAGGGCGTATGATAAATTGCAAAAACTACACATAAATTCCGTATTCCGCTTGCGTTGGTGCAAGAAATGCACTATAATGCATTCACTACCATGGGCACAATGCGCCATTATCAATCATTGGGGACGGCGACTGACACGCCGCTCGCCTCTAAGGGGAATCGTACATGAAGGAAATATCCAGAATTGCCGCCGGCGTACAGGCGTCCACGACGCTGGCCGTTGACAGCCTGGCCAAGCAGATGAAGGCCGACGGGAAGAACGTCATCGCCTTCGGCACCGGGGAGCCGGACTTTGACACGCCGGAGAATATTAAAGAGGCCGCCATCCGGGCCATCCGCAGCGGCGAGACCAAGTATACGCCGGCCGCCGGCATCGTTTCGCTGAAAAAGGCCGCCGCCGCCCGGCTGAAGGCCGACTGCGGCGTCGAGTACGCGCCCGAGCAGATCGTCATCGCCAGCGGCGCGAAGCACAACATCTTCGCCGCCCTGATGTGCCTAATAAACCCCGGCGACGAGGTCATTGTCCCGGCGCCGTACTGGGTTACCTATACCGAGGCGGTCAAAATGGCCGGCGGCGTGCCGGTCATCGTCAACGCGCGGGAGGCCGACGGCTTTAAAATCACAGCCGCGCAGCTGGAGGCCGCCGTCACGCCGAAAACGAAGCTCTTGATCATCAACAGCCCCTCCAACCCCACCGGCATGCTGTACAGCAAGGCGGAGCTGCAGGCGCTGGCCGACGTGTGCGTCAAGAACGACCTGTATATCCTCTCGGACGAGGTCTATTACCGCCTGGTCTATGACAACAACGTTTTCACCAGCATGGCGTCTCTTGGCGAGGACGTGAAAGCCCGCACGATTTTAGTCAACGGCGTATCCAAATCCTACGCCATGACCGGCTGGCGCATCGGTTTCACCGCGTCCAGCAAGGAGCTCGCCACCGTGATGTCCAACTACCTCAGCCACTCCACCAGCGCCCCCAGCACCATCTCCCAATACGCGGCGCTGGAGGCCCTCAGCGGCCCGCAGGATACCGTAGAGGAGATGCGCCGGGTCTTCCAGGAGCGGCGGGACTATATTGTCCGGCGCATCAACGCGATGGACGGCGTCAGCTGCCTGACCCCGGAGGGCGCGTTTTACGTGATGCTCAACATCTCAAAGCTGAAAGGCAAAACCCTGGGCGGCCGTGTCATTAACGACGCCGATGACTTCTCCCTGGCCTTCCTTGAGACGGGACTCGTGGCGGCGGTGTCCTGCGTGGGCTTCGGCGCCCCGGACTTCGTGCGCTTCACCTACGCGGCGTCCATGGAGAACATCAAAGAGGGCATGGACCGGCTGGAGAAGTTCATAAAGAGCTAATCGCCGCGACATAACGGTTTTATCGGGGCCTGCGCAAAATGATCCGGTACCGACGTTTTGCGGGGCCCCGTTCTGTTCCCGGGACGGACGGGGGATGTGAGGGAGTGTTATGACGGAAAAACGGATTTACGCCGACAACGCCGCCACGACGGCGGTCTCCGACGTCGCCTTTGAGGCGATGCTGCCCTACTTTAGGGAGAGCTACGGCAACCCGTCGGCGACCCACAGCTACGGCACCGCCGCCAAGCGCGCCGTGGAGGACGCCAGGAAAAAGGTGGCGGAATCCATCGGGGCGCGCATCAACGAGATTTACTTTACATCCGGCGGCACGGAGTCCGACAACTGGGCGATCTTGGCCGCCGCCGGGCTGCGCAAAAAGAAGGGACGGCACATCATAACCTCCGCCGTCGAGCACAATGCCGTCCACAATACCGTGCAGCAGCTGGAGAAAAGAGGGTATGAGGTCACCTGGCTGCCGGTGGATAAGTACGGCATGGTATCGCCGGAGCAGCTGGAAGAGGCCGTCCGGGAGGATACGATCCTCATCAGCGTCATGACGGCCAACAATGAAATCGGGACGCTCCAGCCCGTCCGGGAGCTGGCGGAAATCGCCGGGAGGCATAAGGTGCTCTTTCACACGGACGCCGTGCAGGCCGCCGGCCATATTCCGCTGGACGTGCGCGAGCTGGGCGTGGACCTGATGAGCCTCTCCGCTCATAAATTCCACGGGCCAAAGGGCGTCGGCGCGCTCTATATCAGCCTCCGGACGGCGCTGCCGCCTATCCTGTTCGGCGGCGGCCAGGAGAAGGGGAAACGGTCCGGCACGACCAATGTCCCGGGGGTCGTGGGCATGGCGGCCGCCCTGGAGGACGCCGTCCGGCGTATGGACGAAAATGTCCGGAAGGTTACCGCCCTGCGGGACCGGCTGATTGAAGGCGTCTTAAACCTGCCCGGCGCCGCGCTGACGGGGCACCCGGTACAGCGCCTGCCGGGGCTGGCCTCCTTCATCTTTAAGGATGTCAAGGGCGGACCGCTGGTGGCGGCGCTGGACGAGGCCGGCGTCTGCGCCAGCTCCGGCAGCGCCTGCAGCGCCGGAGCGGGGGAACCGTCCCGTGTTTTAAAGGCTGCCGGCATCATAACGGCGGAAGACGTTGCCGCGCCCCTGCGCCTGTCCCTCAGCGGCTATAATACCGCGGAGGAGATCGACGAGATTATCCGCAGGCTGCCCGCCGCGCTCAAAAGAGCGGCGTCGGAGAGCGTATTGGCGGGGCCTGACAACATGGACGTTGACTGACGCCGCGTTAAAATTTATAATGTGCCGCCGAATGGCTAGAATATAAAGGGATAAAAGTGTATAATCGGCGTGGAGAGATCCGCGCCGATTCTTACACGAAAGGGAAATGCTATGCCGACGAATATGTATGAAAGCCCGCTGGGTTCCCGTTACGCCAGCGACGAGATGCTCCGCCTGTTTTCCGCCGACAGGAAATTTTCCACCTGGCGGCGGCTGTGGGTCGCCCTGGCCAGGGCGGAAAAAAACCTGGGCCTGGATATCACCGACGCGCAGATTCGGGAGATGGAGGAGCATCTGGAGGATATCGATTACGCCGAGGCCGCAAAGCAGGAAAAGGAGCTGCGCCACGACGTGATGGCCCATGTCCACACCTTCGGTAAAGTATGTCCCCAGGCGTTTCCCATCATCCATCTGGGGGCCACCAGCTGTTATGTGGGCGACAATACGGACATCATCCTCATGCGGGACGGCCTTTTGATTATCAAGGACAAGCTCCTGCGCGTGATACAGAAGCTGGCCGAGTTTGCCGACAAATACAAGGACCTGCCTACCCTGGGCTTCACGCATTTTCAGCCCGCGCAGCCCACCACCGTGGGCAAGCGCGCCACCCTGTGGATTTACGAGCTGCTGTTGGACTTGGACAACCTGGAATTTAGGCTGAAAAACCTCAAACTTTTAGGCTCCAAGGGGACGACGGGCACCCAGGCCAGCTTTATGGAGCTCTTTGACGGAGACCATGAAAAGGTCAAGCAGCTGGATATGCTCATTGCCAAAGAAATGGGCTTTGAGGGCGTGGTGCCGGTCTCGGGCCAGACCTACTCCAGAAAGGTAGACGACGGGGTCATGTCGGTGCTGTCCGGCATCGCCCAGAGCGCGTCGAAGTTTGCCACCGACATGCGCCTTCTCAGCCACTTAAAGGAATGCGAGGAGCCCTTTGAGGGCAAGCAGATCGGCTCCTCGGCCATGCCCTACAAGCGCAATCCCATGCGCTGTGAGCGCATCTGCGCCTTGGCCCGCTTTGTGATCGCCGACGCGGCCAATACGGCCATGACCGCCGCCAGCCAGTGGTTCGAGCGCACGCTGGACGATTCGGCCAACAAGCGCCTGTCGATACCGGAGGCGTTCCTGGCGGTGGACGCCATCCTGAACATCTACCTGAACGTGGCCTCCGGCATCCGGGTATACCCCAAGGTCATCGACCGGCATCTCCGGGAGGAACTGCCGTTTATGGCCACAGAGAACATCATGATGAAGGCCGTCAAGCGCGGCGGCAACCGGCAGCAGATGCACGAGGCCATCCGCGTCCATTCCGTGGCCGCGGGGCAGACGGTCAAGGAGAAGGGGTTGCCCAACGACCTGGTGCAGCGCATCGCGGGCGACCCGCTCTTCGGCCTGACGGAGGAGGAAATCAACGACCTGCTGGACCCCGCCCTGTATATCGGGCGCGCGCCGGAGCAGGTGACGGAGTTTTTAAATAACGAGGTGTATCCGCGGCTGTCCGGGTATGATTTTTCAGCGTCGCCGGACGCGCAGTTGAAAGTTTAACCGGGGTAAGCATGAACAAAAACCCTTGACGCGGCCAAATGAATCCGATATGATGAACTTGACATGAAAATGCTGTCATTACAACGATAGAAAGGGGATATTAAAATGACTTTTAATATCAGAATCACATCCTCTGAAGATGCGCAGAAGCTGAACAAAATTGCAGAAAAATACCCCTTTGACATTTGGGTCCACGGCAAAACGGGCTACGCGGACGCCAAGTCGCTCCTGGGCCTGATGCTGTGCACCATCGAGACAGACTTAAAGCTCGTCATTGACGATGAAAACGACACAAAAGCCCTGGAGAAGGACATCGAGAAATTCCTTGTCAAATAACAAGTCATAAAGCAAGCAAGACGGCTGCGGTGACCCCACCGCAGCCGCTTTTTTGAAACGAGGTCACAATGAAGATTAAGGTGCAGCCAAAAAACAGAACGTCAGGGAACTTTACGGACTGCCTGATATGCGGGGAAAAGCTCGTCTATTCAC
>JAJUHI010000162.1 GCA_029267955.1 Sporobacter termitidis
GATGGAGGCCTCCTGGGTTTCCATATCCATGGTGTAGCGGCTGCCGGCATAGGCAACGCCGTCGGCAAACTTGCAGGTGTCCCCCGTGAACAGATACATCCCGTCCAGCAGGTAGGACATGGAGCCCGGCGTGTGGCCGGGCGTTTCGATGGCCCGGACGGTTGCCGCGCCGACCCGCACCTCATCGCCGTCCCGCAGCAGGCTGTAGGGCCGCCGGATGCGGGGCGTCCGGACGGCGCGGCGGGGCGGCCGCAGGCCCCGGAACATCCGCTCCTCCGCGGCGGAAAGGTACAGGGCCGCGTTTCTAAACAGGCCCAACCCCAGAACGTGGTCAATATCGGCATGGGTCAGAAACACGTGGGTCACCTCCGACGGTCGGATGCCGAGCCTGTTAAGCTCCGACCGGATCACCCTTCTCCTGTAGCCGGTGTCAAAGCAGACGATATAACCGTCCTGCCGGAAAATATAGAAATTGGCCGTGTCCGTGCGTACGGCGGCCACCCGGTCTGTAATGTAGCCGGTGTCGACAGGGTCGAGTACAATGCTCTGCATGAGGTGCCGATTGATCGCATCAATAAGGCGTTTGCCGGGCCGTAACGGCATGTGTCACACTCCCTTTACCGCTGCCTGATTGATTTAACTATTATACGACGGCGTACCGGGAGAAACAAGGCCGGCAGCCGGCCGTAAATGCCAAATTTATGTAACCGCCGCTTAATGGATTGGTCACTTTGACAGTCTCGACCTGCCGGCGGCGCTGTGATATAATCCTCCACGGACCAAGATTCTGGCGAAGGAGATGCTGCTTTGAAAAAGGACGACATTCGCGGGGCCCGCCTGGCGCTGATTATTGTGGCGCTGATGGCGAGCCTTCTTCTGGCCGCGCTGGATTCCACCATCGTCAGCACGGCGATGAAAACCATTGTCAACGAGCTGGAGGGCGTATCGCTGTACGCCTGGCCGTTTACAATCTACATGCTCTGCTCCACCGTCATCATCCCGATTTCCGGCGGACTGGCCGACATTTACGGGCGCCGGCCGATATTTTTTGCCGGTATCTTTTCGTTTTTGGCCGGCTCGCTGCTGTGCGGCCTGTCCCGGAGCATGATGTGGCTCATTCTGGCCCGGGGCTTGCAGGGCATCGGCGGCGGCATCCTGACCACCAGCGTCTTTACGGTGGTGGCGGACCTGTTCCCGCCCCAGCGCCGGGGCAAGTACATGGGCGTGGTCACCTCGGTGTACGGGTTGTCCAGCATCGTCGGCCCCCTGCTGGGCGGCCTTATTACCGACTACTTAAACTGGCGCTGGATTTTTTACATCAACGTCCCCGTCGGCATCATCGCCTTCCTGCTGGTTGCGCTCTTTTTGCCAAACTTCAAGACGGCCGGACAGTGCGCCCGGATTGATATCTCCGGCACGGCGGTACTTATCCTGGCCCTTGTGCCGATGCTTCTGGCCTTCAGCTTTGCCGGTACGACGTATTCCTGGGGCTCGGTGCAGATCCTGGGTATGCTGGTTTTCTCGGCGGCCATGCTGGCGCTGTTCGTGTATGTGGAAACCAAGGCCCAGAGCCCCATCATCCCCATGTCCTTTTTTAAAGACCGGAGCATCTGGGTGACATTAGCAGGCGCTTTTTTGTCCAACGCGGTGATGTACGCGGCCATCATCTACATCCCCTATTTTATTCAGGGGGTTCTGGGTACGTCGGCCACCACCTCGGGCGCCGTCACCATCCCCATGACAATCGCGCTGATGATTGTATCCAACATCGTGGGCGTCTGCATCACCCAAACCAGCCGCCCCTTCCGCCCGCTGATGATCCTCTCCTTTGTCACCGCCGGCGTTGCGTCCGTCCTTTTGACCACGCTGGGCGTTGACAGCTCCTATACATCGGTTATTATCTTCATGATCATCATGGGCGCGGGCATCGGCAGCACGATGCCGATTTGCAATATCAACGTCCAGAACGCCGCGCCTGTCGAACAGCTGGCTTCGGCCACCGGCGCCACCCAGTTTTTCCGGACCATCGGCTCCACCATCGGCTCGGCCATATTCGGCACCGTGATGACGTCGGCGCTGGCAAGGGGCTTTTTAACCCTTGACCTGTCCGGCGTGCCGGAAGACATCCGGGGCCTTCTGAGCAATCCCCAGGTCATCACCGATACCGAGGCCCTGGCCCGGATTACGGCCCAGACGCCGCCGGACCAGGCCGAAGCGGTGGCCGCGGCTATTGCCGGCGCCAAGGGCGTTTTGCTGTCCGGCATCCATAACGTCTTTTTCGTCGCGGCGGCCCTCTGCGTGGCCGGGGTTGTTTTCTCGCTCTTCTTCAAGGGAGCGCCCATGCGCATCGTCCATCTGGATAACCCGCCGGATTGCGATTGAGACCGTCGTTTTAGTATGCAGCGGCTAATACCGTTCCGGTTTTGAATATGAAGACAGCCCGCCCTCAGCATAACGGAGGGCGGGTTTTGTATGTTTTCATTCCCGCGAAGGCGGGAATCCATTCTGTAATCGACTGTTTACCGTTTCGTTTACAAAAAGGCGTTTACTGTTTATGGTTTTTATTGTAAGCTGTTACAGGCAGGCTGATGCATTCACGCCGGAGGTGAACAACGATGAACAGAAAAAGACGCGCTGTCCCCGCCCTGCTGATTATCACACTTGCCCTGCTGCTTCCCGCCTGCGCGGCGCAGGAAAAACCGTCCGCAGCGTCGCCGCTCCCGGCGTCGCCGTCCCCGTCCCCGTCCCCGTCGGTTGTAGCGCCGGCGCCCTCGCCGAAGGTTACATATTTCGTCCGGCCCGATTACGCACACTTAACGCCCTACGAGCCCGAAAAGGAGGTTTACACCCGCCTTTCCGAAGAGTTTATGCCGGAGCTGGTCCCGTCGGATGACTACGGCCCGCTGCTGCCGTATGTGGGGTCTCTGGTGGCAACGGAAATCTGGGGTGAGTTTTACAAGTACGGTCTCGTCACCCGGGAGGGCATGATCGTCACCGACGCCGTGTACATCGGGGCTTATCAGAGGAAAGACTCGTCGCCTATTATATTGACAAAGTCTGCGGAACCCCCCGGGGAAAACGGCGAACTTAAGCCCGTTATGCGGTACGCTCTGTGCGCGCCTGACGGCAGCTGGATCACGCCGTTTATTTATGAGGATGTCCAATATTTTGACAAAGTGATTCTGCTGATGCGGGATTCTGAAACCAACGATATCGACGTGCTGGATTATGACGGAAATTTGCTGTACAATACAAAGACCAAGCCCGATTTCGCCAAACTCCCGCCCGATACATTCGGCGACCCCGACAATCCGGAACCGGTGGCCGATTTTTACACCGGAGACGGATTTGTTGCGGTGATACCCTGGGACTCTGATTCGTCCAAGTTCTATTTCAACGAACTAATCGGTGCGGTGACCTTCCTCGACTTTGAGGAGCTCGGCCCGTTCAGCGAGGGCCTGGCCGCCGTTAAGAAGGACGGAAAGTGGGGCTATATCAATACCAGCTTTGAAATTGTCCTCGAGCCGGCGTATAAATATGCGGGAGACTTCACTGACGGAAGGGCGGTGGTCGGGCTGCCCACCAGAGAAAGCGCCGTCATTGACCGCAGCGGCAATATTCTGTTTAAGACAAAATACGGGAAGCTGTCTTATGACAACGGCCGCTTTGCCGTCTGTAATGACGATTTGAAGCTCCTGACTATCTACGACGAGAACTTTCAGCAAGTCTTCCATTCAAAAGACGCCGAGGATTTGAAAGTCATTAACAGAGGCGATGTTACCGCATATGTTTACGTCCGCGGGCAGGAGAAACACGTTTTACTCGGCAACGCAACGGTGACCATACCAAAAGAGTATCATGTTTACTGGGTGAATGACAGGTTTATTGCCTATGGCAGCCAGACCCTGGGAAAGGCCGTCATCGCGACCCTGGACGGGCGGGTTATCGCCGAGCGGACGGATTTTAACGGCGATGTCAGCGGGTACACCGCAAATGACGGGCGCGTGTTCTTTATCTGTGAAAACTACGGCAGCCGCGGGAACACGACGGTGCTTGACGAAACCGGCAAAGAGCTCTTCAGCGAAATCGGTTATGTGTGGTTTTTGCCGAACCATGACCTGTTTGCCGTTAACGCCCGCGATCATTTCGCCTATATTGACACCGATGGCAACTATATATTCAGAAAATCACACCTGGACAGCGTCCCGGATTGACAGTTTCCGGAACTTTTTCTTGCATATTCCGTCATTTGCCTGTAGATTAGGGAAGGTATTTCGATTTCTGGAGGCGCCATGAGAAGAAGCTCGTTGCTTAAGTCTAAGCTGTTGTTACTCACAGCGCCCGTCCTGGTGCTGGCCGCCTGCCGGCTGACGCCGTCGACAGCGGAACCCTCCCCGCCGCATCCGTCCGTCTCCGAGACGACGCCGGTTATGACGGCTGGCGGTTATGTTGTGAAAACGGATTATGCCGGGCTGACACCCTACCGCCTGCCGGAGGAGAAGTATACGCGGCTGTCCGACGATCCCCTGCCGGCCCTCGTGCCGGCAGACAATTACGGCACGTTGCTGCCCTACCTGGGCAAACCGGTGTATTACAGCTACGGCGTCAGCATGACCGGATTGTACGGACTGGCGACGGCCGACGGCATGATCGTCACCGACCCTGTCTATACGGAAATCCGGCAGGGCTTTTACTATCACGACGGCAGCAATACCATGACGTACATGCCGGCGTACCGCCTCCAGCAGCTGCCGGAACAGTTTGACAAAGAATTCCCCTGGAAAAGCGTCCGGTACGCCGCCTGCGCAAAGGACGGCAGCTGGATAACGCCCTTTGACTACACCGACATCTTTTTTACAAAGGCCGTCATCCTTCTCGTCCGGGATTATGAGACGAACGATATCGATGTGATGGATTACAGCGGACGGCTCCTCTACAACACCAAAA
>JAJUHI010000163.1 GCA_029267955.1 Sporobacter termitidis
ACTCTTTTGAATCGGCGGGAGAGCCGGAAGGATACGCTGTTAATTTTATACAACCTCTCGACAACGGCGGCGGAGTAATGTAAAATGGCGTTGTTTGGTAAACCCGGCTGCTTCGCGGTCAACCCAAGCCGATAACGAGCAAAACCGCCAGCAGCAGCGCGCAGGTGGGCACCGTTGTCCCGATGATGAGCTCAGATTTGTCATGGCGCTTCATGCTCAGGCTTGCCCAGAAGACGGGCGCCAGCAGCAGGGCGCCAAATGCCACCCACGGGCCGAGGAAAAAGATCAGCGAAAATATCGGCCCGGCCACGCCGCAGGCGTGCCCGCTGGCCTTGATTTTAAACACCTTATTCAAAACCACCATGATAACGCCCGATATCAGGTACGTCAGGTAGATGATCAGCAGGTCGCTCGGCACCGGCATCAACAGCGCTGTAATGAGCCCCAGGACGTACCCGGCGCTGGCCATCAGCATGGCGAGGTTTCGCTGGCCCTCGCGCCCCTTCCCCTTGAAATACGGCACCACCGGCTGGAGCGGATACGCCATAACAGGCAAAATGACCAGAAAAACAACCGCCAGGATCAGGTTCAGGTGGTTTCCGAATATCTCAAACCGTGTAAAATAGAGGATGAGCAGGAGCAGCATGGCCATGACGGGCGGGATCGTCGCAACCCGGATGATCAGCGCCAGCAGCCGCTTTGTCTGCCCCGGCTTCTTCGGATTGTTTTGCAAGTGATGATGGCCTCCGTTTCGTGATGCTAGTCGATACGCTTGTCTCCCCAGAAGAACAGCGCGACGGTGCCCGGCCCCGAATGGGACCCGATAACCGTGCCGATGCTGTTGATTTTAACCTTTCCTTGAAGCTGTACGAAGGTGGCCTCGACCATGTCGGCGAGGGTGCGGGCATCCTCAGGGCTTGCAGAATGGGATATAAAGCACTTGCCGCTGTAGGCCAGGCCGTCCTCGGCATGTGTTTTCATTTTTTCCACGATTTCCTTGAGTACATTCTTCTTCCCGCGGATTTTGGCCCTGGGGATCAGTTTGCCCATATAGTCCATATTCATCAGCGGACAGATATTGAGGAGCGTCCCTAAAGCGGCTGAGGTGGCCGAGATTCGGCCCCCGCGCTTGTAATGCCTAAGGTCGGTTGAGAAAAACCAGTGGTGCACCCGGAGCTTGTTCTCCTCCAGCCAGTTATACAGCTCCTCCGCCGAAGCGCCGGCGTTTTTCATATCCCAGGCGGTATCCACCAGCAGGCCGAACCCCGAGGACGCGCCCAGCGAATCCACCAGATACAGCTGCCGCTCGGGATACTTTGCTAAGAGCTCCTCCCGCGCCATCCGGGCGCAGTTGAAGGTACCGGAAATGCCGGAGGACATCTCGATGTGCACAATATCCATCCCGGAAGCCAGTATCGGCTCAAAGAACTTGATAAATTCCTCCACGTTAATCTGGGATGTCACCGGCATTGCGCCCGCGTTAATCCTGTCGTAAAACTCCTGAAAGGGAATCGACCTGCCCAGGTCGTCGGCGTAGACAACGCCGTCCATTTCAAAGTGATAACAGATAAACGGAATATCCCTTTCGGTAAAGTACGATTCCGGCAGGTCTGCCGTCGAGCTGCACGTGAGTTTGTATGTCATCTTAAAATCCTCCAACCTGTCTTAATGCAGCGCGCCCGTTTCGCCTTATGTAACCGGCGGCCCGGCGGGACGCAAAAACGCTCTGCGAAGAAATTATAACCAGCCGGCGCACCATATCCAACCTACTGATAAGATTTCGCACTCTATTCTCCGTAAGGGTCCCGGTAGAGTCGCGCCATCGAGTTCTACTGTAAGTAGAATCCTGTCTCCAGCAGATTTTTTTGAGGTGAACAATGAGTATAGACGCCAAGGAACTGCGCCTCCGGCAGCAAATCGCGGCCAATATGGCGCATTATCGAAAACTGCATAACATGACCCAGTCGGAGCTTGCCGAACGTATCAACTACTCGGACAAATCCATTTCAAAATGGGAGCGGGCCGAGGGCGTCCCGGACATTTACGTGCTGACGCTTTTAGCCGAGCTGTTTCACGTTTCGGTCAACGACCTGATCAGCGAGAACGCGCCCCTGCCGCCGCCGGTGACGAACACCACAAAGCGGCGCGTGGTCGTCCTGCTGTTATACATCGGCCTCGTGTGGCTGGTGGCAACGGTCACATACACGGCGCTGCGGGTCTGCGCCCCGTCGCTGTCCTGGGCGTGGTACAGCTTTATCGTCGCCATCCCGATCAGCTGCATTGTCGCCGTTGTCCTGACGACGCTCTGGTGGGGCCTGCTGGTCCGGTTTTTGTCCGTGAGCGCCCTGGTCTGGTCCATCGCCGCCGCGGTTTACATCCTCCTGCCGCTGACAAACCTCAACCTCATTTTCGCCGTGGGCGCCGTTTTGCAAGTGCTGATAATCCTGTGGTTCCTGTTTCAGAAATACCAGAAGCAGATCAAAAAGCTGGAGAAGGATTTTATCAACTGGCGCGAAAGGAAGCCGAAGGGTTAAGATACCGGACGGCGCCGTCCGGCACGCCGGGGGTATTTGTACGGCTGAATAATCATACACCGTCAAAAAAGGCCTCCCGCACTCTTGTTGCGGGAGGCAGTTTTTTATTGAGGAGGGTAATCATGTCGATGAAATCATTTAGGGCGAGATTTCCGCAGCAAGATCCTGCCCGGTCGCGCTGTGGCGCAATCGCCTGCATTTTTCCGCGAACATATAAGACGCGAGCGTATCGCGCGGCGCCTTAGCGCTGCGCATATGTGTCTACAGGACATTATATGGGAAGGCCGCGCAAATGTGACGATGAAGCCGCCGTCTTTTTGTCGGATCAATATACAAATATACAAAATTGGCTGCATATTTTTTCGCTGTTCGACAAAATCGTTGGAACCTGAAAATTTTCTGTGTCATTTTTATGAATTATATGGTACCATGTCTGACAACTAACGGTTTACAGCGTTAAATTACTGAAAGGATGAGATAGATGAGCAACTCCCTGCAAACCCTGATAACGATGGCCGTTTATTTGGCGGCGATGATCGTCATCGGGGTCTTTTTCACGAAATTTGCAAACCAGGGATCAGAAAACTTCTTTATCGGCGGCAGAAAGCTCGGACCGTGGGTTGCCGCCATGAGCGCGGAAGCCTCGGATATGAGCGGGTGGCTGCTGATGGGGCTGCCCGGCGTTGCGTACTGGTGCGGCCTGGCAGACGCCTTCTGGACGGCGCTGGGCCTGGCCATCGGCACCTACCTCAACTGGCTGTTTGTCTCAAAGCGGCTGCGCAACTACTCTCTGGCGGCGGGCAACGCCATCACTATCCCCGAATACATCAGCAACCGCTTTAAGGAAAAGAAAAAGGTCCTCCTGACCATCGGGGCCGTTTTCATCCTCATCTTTTTCGCCGTTTATACGGGCAGCTGCTTCGTCACCTGCGGCAAGCTCTTCAACCAGCTGTTCGGGCTTGATTACCAGCTGATGATGCTGGTTGGCGCCGTTTTTGTCCTGACCTACACCTTCCTGGGCGGCTTTTTGGCGGAGAGCTTTACAGACTTTGTCCAGGGCCTTGTGATGATCGTCGCCCTTGCCGCCGTTCTCATCACCGGCACGGTCGCCGCTGGCGGCGTGGGCGCCGTACTGGACAACGCCCGCAGCATGCCGGGCTTCCTGGAGTTCTTCGGCATCGCCCAGCCGGCTTTAGACGCCGCCGGCGTGCAGCAGGTCATCGACGGCGCGCCGCAGTTCGGCGAGGCCGGGTCTTACGGCCTGCTCACCATCATTTCCACAATGGCCTGGGGTCTGGGCTATTTCGGCATGCCCCAGGTGCTGCTGCGCTTCATGGGCATCCGGAAAGCCTCCGAGCTGAAAAAGTCCCGCCGGATCGCCATGATCTGGGTCGTCATCTCCCTGGCCGCCGCCGTCCTCATCGGTATCGTCGGGCGCACCGCTTTCCCGGCGGCGCTGACAACGACGGGCGCGGCGGAGAACATCTTTATCGTCATCTCCACCACCCTCATGCACCCGCTTTTTGCCGGCGTGATGATGTCGGGTATTCTGGCCGCCACGATGAGCTCGGCCGACTCCTATCTGCTCATCGCCGCTTCTGCTTTTGCGCGCAACATCTTTAACGGCGTTATCAAAAAGGACGCCACCGACAAGCAGATCATGCTGGTCAGCCGCATCGTGCTGCTGGTGGTGGCGCTGATCGGCGTCCTCATCGCGCTGGATGAAAACAGCATCATCTTCACGGTTGTCAGCTTTGCCTGGGCGGGCTTCGGCGCCACCTTCGGCCCGGTCATCCTCTTCAGCCTCTTCTGGAAACGGATGACCCGCGCGGGCGCCATTGCCGGCATGCTGGGCGGCGGCGGCATGGTATTCCTCTGGAAGCTTGTTATCCGCCCCATGGGCGGCGTTCTGGGCATCTACGAGCTGCTGCCGGCCTTTATCTTCTCCTGCGTCCTGATCCTTGTCGTCTCAGCCCTGACAAAAAAGCCCTCCGACGAAATTCAGAGGGAATTTGACGCCGTCCGGGCAATGGCAGACTGAACACACAGTTTAAACACAAAGTGGCGGAGCAATATGCCCCGCCGCTTTTGCATCTTGTATCTTGTATTGCCTTAAATAAAATAGCTGCCGTGGCCGTGGCCGAACGGTCCGCCCATGCCGTCGGCCGGTCTGACCGGCCCTCCGGGCCGGCCGTCGAACCGGTCCCGATCACGATCACGATCACGGTCCCGGTCTCGGTCTCGGTCACGATCCCGGTCTCGGTCCCGGTCTCGGTCTCGGTCCCGGTCTCGGTCCCGATCACGATCTTGGTCACGATCCCGGTCCCGGTCAAAGTCGGGACGGGGGAAAAACGGCGGTCTCGGGAAAAAGGGCGGGCGCGGG
>JAJUHI010000164.1 GCA_029267955.1 Sporobacter termitidis
ATGCCGATGGAGATGGCGTTGAGATAGTCCGAGGCCGGGAATGACGGCATCACGAGCATCGCCACAACGCCGACGACACCGCCGGTAATACCGCTGATGATGGGCAGCCATTTGCGGTCGAGGGCGGTTGTCTTGATGATTTCGATGATCAGATAGCAAATAACGGTAATGGCCGCAACGGATGTAAAGCCGAGGTCCATGTCTGGTGCTCCTTTCCAGCGTTCTTGTACTACCTATGTATGACGGAATCCTATCCGGCAGAACACCTGTACAAAAAAACCCGCGGCGTTGCCCGGCGCGGGCGTTTATGCAGTTTTAGAATAGACAAAAATGATAAAATTGTATTGAAAATTGTCTGATCATATATATAATAATGCTATTGATTATTGTTAAAACAGACGAAACGGCAGATGTGTTGAAAAAGCGGGAGGAGGGATGCCGGTGCGTCACAAGTCGGTCAGAAAGCTTCTGACCAACAATGGCCGATATGCGCCCGGCCATGCCGAATACAGGCGCGTTGTACTGCTTAACGTCATCATCCTGCTGTTTATGATGGTCGCCGTCATTTTTCTGGTGCTCAACCTCCTCGGCAGCGGCAGTCCGGTGATGATTGCCGCAAATGCTTCGGCCGCCTTTCTGTGCGCCCTGCTTATGGCGTTCTTTCACAGGACGGATAAGGTTGAAGCGAGTTCCTACATAATAGTCGGGCTGATTTTCTGTCAGCTTGCGGTCATGCTGCTGTTCGTCGGGAACCAGGGCGCCACGATTACATGGATCGGCGTGTTCCCCGCAGCGGCCTTTTTCCTGCTGGACAGGAAAAAGGCGATACTTGCCGTTTCTGTTTTTCTCATATTGCTTGCCGTTTACCTTGCCGTGGGTTTTGAGACTTTTGCAGCCACGCCGGAAGTCTTTACCGCCAGATCTGTCTGCAATATTCTCGGCGCGGCGCTGTCGCTGTCGTTCCTCGTCAGCTATTTTGATCTCAGCCGGCGTGACAGCATGCGCGACGCGCTGAAGAAAAATGAGGAGTTGGAGGCCGCCAACCGCGCGCTCACCGAAAGCAAGCAGCAGCTGCGCCTGATTCTGGACTCCACGGCTGAGGCCATTTTCGGCCTGGATGGGGAAGGGCGCTGCACCTTCTGCAATGCCAGCTGCCTGGAGCTGCTCGGCTTTTCCAGCGAGGACGAGCTTATCGGACAAGACATGCACAAGCTGATACACAGCCGGAGACGGGACGGTACCCCGATTGAGCGGTACGAGTGCGATATCATCAGAACGTGTATGGACGGTACCGCCTCCCACGTGGACGACGGCTTTTTCTGGCGGGGGGACACGGGCTTTGACGTGGCCTACCACTCGTACCCGCAGTACAAGGACGGGGTGCTGGTGGGCGCCGTTGTGACCTTTACGGACAACACCCTAAAGAAGATACACGACGCCCAGGTCCGCTACTTCAGCTCCCATGACGCTTTGACGGCGCTTTTAAACAGAAGCTATTTTGAGACCACCCTGCGCCGCATGGACGTCCAGCATAACCTGCCCCTCTCTGTGATCATGGGGGACCTCAACGGCTTAAAGCTCACCAACGACGTTTTCGGCCATGCCGCCGGCGACGAGCTGTTGATCAAAGCGGCGGAAATACTCAAAAAGGTCTGCCGAGAAAATGACGTGATCGCCCGATTCGGCGGCGACGAGTTCGTCATCCTGCTGCCGAGGACGACCAGGGACGAGGCGCAGGCGGTTATCCGGCAGATGCAGGATTTGCTGAGCAGAGAGAAGTCAAACGTCATCCGCTGCAGCATGTCCCTGGGCTGCGACACGAAGGAGCACCCCTCCGAGTCCATCGACGTTGTGATGAAAAACGCCGAGAACAGGATGTATCAGGACAAGTCCCGCAACCGGAACAAGGTTGACGCGGATATGATCAACGCCATTATCATGTCGCTGTACAGCAAGTTGCCGCCCGAGGAGCAGCATTCGCTGAATGTCAGCGAGTATTGCCGCGCCATCGGAGAAGCGATGGGGCTGTCGGCGTCGGAGATCATTTTGCTGCGGCGCGCCGGACTGCTCCACGACATCGGCAAGGTGGTCGTTGACAGCGGCATCGCCGTTGAATCCGACCTGTGCGGTCAGGACGATTATACAGGACGGCAGCACCCGGCTGTCGGATTTCGGATCCTCAACCTCTTTGACAGCACTGTCAGCATTGCCGAGGCCATCTACAGCCATCACGAGCATTGGGACGGCTCCGGCTATCCCCGCGGGCTCAAGGGCCCGGAGATACCGCTCATGGCGCGGATTATTGCCGTGGCGGGGCATTACGACCATCTGCGCCGCGCCATCGGCGAGACGGCGGATACCACCCAGGCGATTATCGCTGACCTGCAGAAGGCGGCCGGCACGCGCTTTGACCCCAATATCGTCGACATCATGATCGGCATCCTCAAGCGGCAAATAATATGACAACAGGCAAAAACAACACGCCCCGGCAGCGGTTGCCGGGCGTATTTTTATGGAGCTTGCTACAATGAATCAGGAGATATTGACGCCGGCTGCCGACACGCCGAAAACGGGCCTGTCCCGCAACACCCTCAAGTATATTGCCATCCTCGCGATGGTCATTGATCATACGGCCCATGCCTTTGTGCCGGAGGGCACGGCCCTGTATATCATCATGCGCTTTATCGGCCGCATCACGGGGCCGGTGATGTTTTTCGCGGCGGCGGAGGGCTGCCGGCACACTAAAAATATCAACCGGTATATGGCGCGTCTGGCCCTTTTCGCGCTGCTTTCCTATTTTCCGTTTGTTATCTTCATATCCGGCGGCGCGCCCGGCTCCCTGAGCTTTGCGCGCCTGAACGTCATCTACACGATCTTTCTGGGCGTTGCGGCCATCCGCATACGCCGGGAGCTTCAAAGGCCGGCCGTTAAAACGCTGCTGATCATCGGCCTGTTTATCCTGTCCATCCCGGGAGACTGGGGCGCCACCGGTCTGATCATGATGCTCGTCTTTGACTATTTTCACGGCAATTTCCGGCATCAGGCCTTTGTCTACTGCCTGGTGGTTCTTTTAAATATCGGCATCCTGCAGGCGGCGGGCAACCTGCTGTACGCCCTGGCGACGGGCATGCCGGTGAGCGCGGATAGCTATGTCTATACCATCATCGGCCTGGGGATGTTCCTGCCGATTATCCTCCTGCGGTTTTACAGCGGCGAGAAGGGGCGCGGCGGCCGGTTCTCCAAGTGGTTTTTCTATATCTTCTACCCCCTGCACCTGCTCCTGCTGAGCGTTCTCAAGGCCGTGCTGTAAATCCCTGTGCAAGTAAAAACACACCCCCCGGCCATAAGCTGCCGGGGGGGTGCGCAAACAAGGGCGCGCCGTGTGCGGCGCGCCCTTGTTGTCAGTGCTGGAGCTGTTCCGCTTTTTTGGCGATGCTGATGTCATCGTACAGCACGTGCCAGCGGTAGACGGTATTCTCCAGGAAAAAGTAGTGCCGGAGAAAAGCGCAGGTTAAGACCATGGTGATGAAAACAAGGCCCAGCGCAACGGGGTCGTAGAGAAAAATAAACAGCCCGATGGAAAACAGCAGCAGCACGGCGGTCAGCGCGGTGACAACCAGGTGGACAAGATGCTCGTGCTGCACCCACAGGAGCCGCCGCTCGTGCAAAAACACAAGCTCGGCATCCACCGACCCCTCCGCCAGCCTGTCGCGGATCAATTGTTCGTGTGCCTTACAGTAGCTGCGGATATCCATACCGCCGCGTTTTGATTTTACCATGTATGATCCTCCTGTTAATCCGGGACATATTCCAGCAGGGAGAGACGGAATACCGTGTCGCCTGTCGGGTCCACATAGCTGTAGTATGAATTGCTGCGGATTTCAAACAAGTCCTGCTGCGGCAGGAAGGCGGCATACCCCGCGCCCTCGAAAAGGAGGCTGCCGCTGCCGTCAAAGACCTTGAAGTCGGGTACGGCGCTGTGCCTGGTGACGATAATGTACGTTTTTCCGCCGACTTCACTTATGGCAACGGCCGCGCTTTGATTCTCCGCGGGAGAGATCACCTCTCTGCCGTCCAGGGTCACGATGCTCTCCCGCCAATGCTCGCCGTCGATATAATAGACGTTTACCAGACCGCTGCGTATGTAGCCGATGCCGCTGGCGCCCTCCAGCGTGGTGTTTTCACCGGTTTCGGGGTTGAATATCACGATGCCGGATGATGTCCTATAACAGAACCAGCTTTCGGTAAGCGGCTCGATTGGATGATCGCCGCCTTTGACCGCTTTCAGATCATCGCCATAATAGCAGGTCCGGCGGTCGCCGTCAAAAACATCGTAAACGCCCGGGACCGATCGGCTGATGTGGGTGCTCCCGGTCAGCAGCGGCGTGCCGGACCGGTCGATGACCGCATAGCTGCCGTCTTCGCGCTGGACGATGCATCTGCCGTTATCAAACATATCGGCCATGATATACTGGGGCGGAATGACAAGGCTGAAGGTTTTATCGATAAACCCAAAAAGGCCGTCACTCTTCACGGCGCACAGCCCTTCGGAAAAGGCGCCGCTCAGCTCGTAGTCGGTCATGTGCTCGGCGCCGGTTTCCGCTTCAACGTATACGGTTTTCCCGTTTTTCAGCGTCAGCGCAATCAGCCCGTCGCCGTAGAACCGTTCAAACATATAGGCCGACTGCGGCGGCAGAAGCTCGTAGCAGTCCAGGGTTTTGGTGTTGTAGAGGAGCCGTCCGCTGTAATCCATCACATCGATATCGTTCGTCTCATAATCCCGGACGAGAAGGATGACGGCCTTTGTAAAAAAGATGTCGGTGTAGTCAAAGGGCGTTATCCAGCTGCCGTCCTTTG
>JAJUHI010000165.1 GCA_029267955.1 Sporobacter termitidis
ATGCCGCAGGCGATATACAGCTTCGGGCTGACGGTCTTACCGGTCTGGCCGACCTGGGTAATCTGCGGTATCCAGCCCGCGTCAACAGCGGCGCGGGACGCGCCCACGGCGCCGCCCAGGAGGTCCGCCAGCTCCTTGAGCATCTCGAAGCCCTCCGCGCTGCCGACGCCGCGGCCGCCGGAGACGACCACATCGGCATCTTCCAGCTTGACGCCCTCGGTGGCCTCGGTGATCTTTTCAACGATGGCGGTGCGGATGGTGCCGGCCGGTACGGCGATGTCTTCCTTGATAATCTCCGCGTTCCGGGAGGTATCCGGTTCGCCGCGCTTGAACACGCTGGCGCGGACCGTGCCCATCTGAGGCCGGGCCTCGGGGCACTCGATAACCGCCATGGAGTTGCCGCCGTAAACCGGGCGCGTCCACTGGATAATGCCGGTGGAGGCGTCGATCTGCAGGGCGGTGCAGTCGGCCGTCAGGCCCGTTTTCACGCGGGCGGCCAGGCGGGGCGCCAGGTCGCGGCCGTTGATGGTCACGCCGATGAGCAGCGCGGCCGGCTTGTATTTATTGATCAGCTGCTCCAGGGCGTAGGTATAGCCCTCGGTGCTGTAATCGGCATAATCGGCGCCGTCCACCACGATGACCTGATCCGCGCCGTAGGACGCGGCGGCACGGGCCGCCTCGTCGGTGCCGCTGCCGATGACGACGGCGACGGCCTTCTGGCCCACGGCATCCGCCAGCTGGCGGGCGCCGACCACCATTTCAAGGCCCACATTCTTCGGCTGGCCTTTTTCCGTTTCAACAAATGCCCAGATGTTCTTGTATTCGCTCATGTTCCGCTCCCCCTTAAATGACGCCGGCGTCACTGAGGAGCGCCACCAGCTTCGCTACGGATTCCTCAGCGGTTTCTTCCTCAATCTTCACGCCGCCTTTTTTCCGCTCAGGCACATATGTTTTGACAACCTTTGTCGGCGAGCCGCCCTGGCCGGCCTTGGCCGCGTCCAGCCCCAGATCCGCCGCCGTCAGGACGGGGATCTCGGCGCGGTTGGCCGCCATTTTCGTCTTGACCGACGCATAACGGGGCTCGTAGGGCGTCTGGGACATGGTCACAACCACCGGCAGCTGGGCCGATATGACGTTGATACCGTCGTCCGACTGGCAGTTGGCCTTGATCTTGCCGCCTTCCACCGTGACTTCCATGGCCGCCGTGATCTGCGGGTAGTTTAAATACTCCGCCAGCTGCGGGCCCACATGGCCGGTGTCGCCGTCGGCGGCCTGCTTGCCGCAGAAAATCAGGTCAAAGGGCTGGCCCTCGCGCTCTTCAATCGCCTTGGCGGCGGCGCTCAAAACATAGCTTGTGGCCAGCGTGTCGGAATCCGTCAGGGTATCGTCGCAAACCATATAGGCCTTGTCGGCGCCGACGGAAAGGCAGTGCTTCAAGGCGTCTTTCGTCTGGGCGGGGCCCATGGTCACCACAACAACCTTGGTGGACGGATCGGCGTCCTTGATGCGGACGGCCGTTTCCAGCGCGTAGGTGTCATATTGGTTGACGATGTTGGGCACGCCATCCATGATCATAACCTTTTTCGCCGAATCGACTTTGATTTTCTCGATGTCCGGCACTTGCTTGATACAAACCAGTATGTTCATCCGCTCTACTCCTTTTTTATTTACCTAATACCTGACTGGCGATGACCATCTGCTGGACCTGGGAGGTACCCTCAAAGATGGTCAGTACGCGCGCGTCGCGGTACAAGCGCTCGATGGGGTATTCCTTGATATAGCCGTAGCCGCCGAATACCTGCAGGGCCTTGCTCACGATCTCCAGCGCCGTCTCGGTGGCGTAATACTTGGCCATGGAGGCTTCCTTGGTCACATCCTGTTTCATATCCATCAGGTACGCCGCGTTGTAAACCAGAAGACGGGCCGCGTTGAGCTTGGCTTCCATGTCGGCAATCATGAAGCGCAGACCCTGGAAGTCCGCCAGCCGCTGGCCGAACTGCTTGCGCTCCTGCATATACGCGACCGCCAGATCCATCGCGCCCTGGGCCACGCCGATACCCTGGCAGGAGACGCCGATACGACCGGTGTTCAGCGTCTTCATGGCGGTGATAAAGCCCTTGTCCACCTCGCCCAGGATGCACTCCTTGGGTACGCGGACATCCTCCAGGACAATGTCGCTGGTGGCCACGCCGTGCAGGCCCATTTTCTCCTCGTTCTTGCCCAGGGAGACGCCGGGCAGGCTCATATCCACAATGAAGCTTGTGATGCCCTTGGCGCCCTTCTCAGGGCTTGTCTTGGCAAAGATGATCGTGTTCTTGGCAAAGGGCGCGCCCGTGATAAAGCACTTGCGGCCGTTGATGATATAGCTGTCGCCGTCCTCCACGGCGCGGGTCGTCATGGCGCCCGCGTCGCTGCCGGCGCCGGGCTCCGTCAGGCCGAAGGCCATGAACTCCTCGCCGCTGCAAATCTTGGGGATATATTTCTTCTTCTGCTCCTCTGTACCGGCCAGAAGAATCGGGGCGGTGGACAGAGAGTTGCAGGAGGACATCACCAGGCTGCAGGCGATGCTGACCTTGCAGATTTCCTCCATAACGCAGACATAAGAGCGCGTATCAAGGCCCATGCCGCCGTACTCTTCGGGAATCTTCAGTCCGAAAAAGCCCATCTCCGCCATCATGTCATAGACGCGCTGGGGTATTTCGTCCTTCTGGTCGATTTCCTGGGCGATGGGGGCAAGCTCTTTTTCGGCAAATTCCCTTGCCAGCGCGCGGATATCATTGTGGTCTTCGTTAAAAAACATATTTTACCTCCCGATGTGAATTTTTGTTAGTATCTCCACCCTTATGGCTTGTAAACAACCTTACCGGCCTTTGTATTCCCGCAGCCGCGCTTCCAGCGCATCCAGCTGGGCGTGAAGCTCGGCGGGCAGCTTTTCTCCCAGGCCGGCGTAATAGGCCCTGATGGATTCCGCCTCCTGCAGCCAGCGGTCCGCGTCGATTTCAAACAGCTGGCGCATGGCCCCGTCGCTGATGTCCAGCCCGTCGGTATCAATGGCGCCGGGCGCCGGTATGTAGCCGATGGGCGAGCGTACGGCGTCGCCGCCGCCGGACACGCGCTCGAAGATCCACTTGATAACCCGGCTGTTGTCGCCGAAGCCCGGCCAGATGAATTTGCCGTTCTCGTCCTTCCGGAACCAGTTGACATAAAATATCTTAGGCAGCTTCTCCGGCGATGTTTTTTTGCCGATATCCAGCCAGTGCCGTAAATAATCACAGACATTATACCCGATGAAGGGCAGCATGGCAAACGGGTCGCGGCGCACTTGTCCGATTTTGTCCGAGATTGTCGCCGCGGTGATTTCAGACCCCAGCACGGAGCCCAGGAAAACGCCGTGCTCCCAGTCAAAGCTCTGGTTCACCAGCGGAATGGTGGTGGGGCGGCGGCCGCCGAACAGAATAGCGGAAATCGGAACGCCCTTCGGGTCTTCCCACTCGGGCGCGATGGCCGGGCACTGATAGGCCGGCGCGGTGAATCTGGAGTTGGGGTGGGCGGCCGGCGTGCCGGAATCCGGCGTCCAGTCCTTGCCCTGCCAGTCGATGAGGTGATCGGGCGCGTCGTAGCCGATGCCCTCCCACCACACGTCGCCGTCGTCGGTGAGGGCCACGTTGGTGAAAATGGTATTGCGCGAGATGCTTCTCATGGCGTTGGGGTTGGATTTTTCCGAGGTGCCCGGGACGACGCCGAAGAAGCCGGCCTCCGGATTGATGGCGTATAGCCGCCCGTCCTCGCCGAATTTCAGCCAGCAGATGTCGTCGCCGACGGTTTCCACCTTCCAGCCGGGGATGGTCGGAATCAGCATCGCCAGGTTCGTTTTACCCGTGGCGCTGGGGAAGGCGCCGGCGATGTATTTTTTATTGCCGGCGGGGTCCGTCACGCCCAAAATCAGCATATGCTCGGCCAGCCAGCCCTCGTCCCGCGCCTGCACGGAGGCGATGCGCAGTGCGAAGCACTTTTTACCCAGCAGGGCGTTGCCGCCGTAGCCGGAGCCGTAGGACCAGATCATCCGCTCCTCGGGGAAGTGGCTGATGTACTTTTGCTCCATGGGCGCGCAGGGCCAGGCCACATCCTTCTGCCCCTTTTCCAGCGGCGCGCCGACGGAGTGCAGGCACTTGACGAAATCGCCGTCGCCCAGCGCTTCAAGGACCTCCTTGCCCATGCGCGTCATGATGCGCATGTTGACCACCACGTAGGGGCTGTCGGAGATCTCCACGCCGATTTTCGACATGGGCGAGCCGACGGGGCCCATGGAAAAGGGCATGACATACATGGTCCGGCCCCTCATGCAGCCCGTGTACAGGGCTGTCATTGTCTTTTTCAGCTCGTCGGGGTCGACCCAGTTGTTTGTCGGACCGGCATCCTCTTTCCTTCTGGAGGCGATAAAGGTCCTCTCCTCAACCCGGGCCACATCCGACGGGTGGCTGCGAAACAGATAGCAGCCCGGACGCTTTTTCGGATTCAAGGGGATTGCCATACCCGATTCAACCATCTCCCGGAGCAGACGTTCATACTCCTCCTGGGAACCGTCGCACCAGTAAACCCTGTCGGGCTGACACATTTCCGCAACGGCGTCAACCCATTCCTGCAGCTTCTTGTTTGTCATGATAACAGCCTTCTTTTACATTATTTTTCTGGTAGCCGACAGCATGTCGGACAAACATTGACACGATATTAACAGACGGCCCTGGGCCCTGCTTTGACGATATTCTCCGGCATATCCGGATATTTTTTTGCAAAGTTGTCCTGGAACATCTTCGCCAGCCTGTTGGCCGCCTCGTCATAGGCCTTTTTGTCCGCCCA
>JAJUHI010000166.1 GCA_029267955.1 Sporobacter termitidis
CTCCTTCGGCGTCAGCACGCAGAGATGGTCCGTCCCCAGGTTGCCGGGGCTGCAGAAAACGGGGCGGCTGACGAGGGTGCCTTTATTATGTGACACGGTGTATTTGACGTCAAAACAGCCGGACAGGCGTTCGAAGATCAGTTCCGTTGTCAGTTTCATAAGCAGCTCCTTAAAGGCTGCGGCCGATGTTCCGTACGGCGGCGTCCGCCATGGCGGTGGCCTGCATGATATTTTTGGGTATACCGCAGTCGCCGATGATATAAAACTCGGGCGCATACGCCCGCAGCGCGTCGGCCTCCTCGCGCAGCGGAGACTGGCCGATGGCGTAAATAACCGTGTCAGCCCCGATATGTACGGGCGCGCCGTCTTTTTCGCCCTCGACCCCGCCGTCGGCAATTTGGACGGCCCTTGTCCCCAGGGAGAGCTTGATGCCCAGCCGCGAAATCTCGTTGTCCAGCGCCAGCTGGTGCAGGATATTGCCGCCGTTGTTCAGGTAGGGCAGCAGTTCCATGATCGTCACGTCGCGCCCCAATTGCGCCAGATAAATCGCCAGCTCGATGCCCACCAGGCCGCCGCCGAGGATGGCAACCTTTTTGCCGATGCGCGCCGTCTGATTGTAAGCGGTCTCGGCATCCAGGACGTTTGCCCCGTCGATGCCCGGGATGGCCGGCTTAACAGGGCGCGCGCCCAGGGCGGCGATGATCACGTCCGGAGAAAGCGCCTGAGCCAGTTCCGGCGTGACGGGGGTGTTCAGCCGGACGTCGATGGGCGCTTTGGCGATCATCCGGGCCTGATAATCGAGATATTCCTTCACTTTCTTTTTAAAGGGCACCGACTCCTCGCAGGTCAGCGCGCCGCCCAGGCGGCCGCTCTTTTCACAGAGGATGACCCGATGGCCGTCCCGGGCCGCCGTCAGGGCGGCCTGCATGCCGCCGATGCCGCCGCCGGCAACCAGGACGGTTTTCTTCACGGCGGGGGGCGTTGTGTACCGGTATTCCAGCTCCCGGCCGATCAGCGGATTGACGGTGCAGTAAATCTGGCCGTTGGTGATCAGGTTTGAGAAGCAGGCCAGGCAGCGCAGGCAGGGGCGGATATCCGCCATCTGACCCGCCCGGGCTTTGCGGACAAGGTCGGGGTCGGCCAGGAGGGCCCGCGCCATTTGAATCACGTCGGCCTTTTTTGAGGCGATGATCTCCTCCAAAAGTTCCGGGTTACAGTGGGCGCCGACGGTTGCCACCGGCGTTTGAACATGCTTTTTAATGGCCGCGGCGTACTCGATATTGCAGCTGTCGGGGGAGAAGATGCTGGGGTGGGTGACGGTGAAGACCTCTTTTCGCTCGTGGTGCCCGGCGGAAACGTGAATCAGGTCCACGTGGCCGTCCAGCATTTTGGCGATGGCAATGCCCTCGTCCAGGTCGTAGCCCATCGGCGTCACCTCCGAGCCGCTGATGCGGATCTCGATGGGGAAGCCGGGGCCCACGGCCTTCCGGATGGCCTCCAGCACCGCTAGGGGGAAGCGCATGCGGTTTTCAAGGGAGCCGCCCCATTGATCCTTCCGGTGGTTGGCCTTGGAAGACATGAACTGGGACAACAGCCAGCCGTGGCCGCCGTGGACGGTGACCATGCCGAAGCCGCACTGCTTGGCCCAGGCGGCGGCCCTGGCGTAGGCGTTGATCGTCCGTTCAATATCGTCTTCGCTCATCTCGAAATACTCGTTGCCCTCGGCGTCCACGCCGCCACAGGGGCCGTAAACCCTGTTGCCCTTCCGCCTGGACTCGGCGGCATAGATGCCGGCGTGCTGCAGCTCCACCGAGGCCACGGCCCCCTGCCGTGAAATGGCCGTCGACAGCAGGTTCAGCGGCCGGTGGGTACCCGGGTCGTCCAGGTGCACCATGGGTTCCCCGAACAGGCCGTTTACCGAGTCCACAACACAGTCGCCGATGCAGACGGACGCCGCGCCGCCCATGGCCTTCTGTTCGTAAAAGGCGATGCAGTCGTTGTCCGGCCTGTTCTGCGTGTCCAGCGCCCGCCCGGAAATGGGCGAAGCGAACATCCTGTTGCGGAAAACCGTCTTTCCAAGACGGATAGGCTCAAATAGATGCGGGTATTTCAACATGTTGGGCGCTCTCCTTGATGTTGATTTCTGGTCTGTCCCCCCATCATACAAAAATATGAGGCGTTCTTCAAGAGATTGTCTAATAATAACGCCGGCCGAATACTGTATAAAAATACAAAAATGGAAAGTGTGCTTGACATTTAAAGCGGGCGGTGCTATGATGCGAATGTAAAGCAAACTTTCCATTTTGACAATGAGGGGGTTTTATGAAGAACAGGCTTGAGGCGCTCCGGAAAGCCAGAGGCATCCGGCAGGAGGAGCTGGCCGAGGCGCTGGAGGTTTCCCGGCAGACCATCGGCTCCCTTGAAAACGGGCGGTACAACCCGTCGATCATCTTGGCCTTTAAAATCGCGCGGTATTTTGGCTTGACCATTGAAGATATCTTCATTTATGAGGAGGAATAAAAATGTTCTGCAAGGCAATCACCAATAAAAGATACTGGCTTTTGCTGCTGGCCGTGGGCATCGTTTCGCTGGCCTTCGGCATCGTCGGCATCCTGCTGGAGCCGGCGGCGGAAGGCGACGTCGCCATGCTGCTGGGCATGTTTACGGGGATGGGCGCCGCGCTGACGGTTGTGAGCATCATCCGGCTGATTTATCTGGCGGCGGCGCCGGCGGCCCGGCTCCGCGAGCAGGAAATCAAGCTCCGGGACGAACGGAACGTGGCGATTCTGCGCGCTTCCTACACCGCTGCCAGCACGGCGGCGACGCTGCTGTTTACGGTGATGGCGTTCGTGTTCGTCTGGCTGGGGTACAGGGTGCCGGCCTACATCTCGGTGGCGGCCCTCTGGGTGCAGGTGGCCGTCTTCATGATCGCCCAGCGGGTCATCAGCAAAAAGATGTAGCTTCATGCTGTCGAAAAACCGCTTCGCTGGGTTTTTCGACAATAAACGGAAGAAAGATATCGCCGCTGCGGCGGCTCTAGAGGAAACGGGTGGCAGAAGTGAATTCCGCCACCCGTTGAAATATGACCTTTTTTGTCTCTGTCGCACGCCCGCGCACTCCGCCGACAAAAAAGCTTTTCGCCTCCGGCGAAAAGGACGAGAGTTACGTTTAGAGCTTTTTCGACAAGCTGCGGGCCGCTGTGGACAGCGGCCCCAGACTGTCGAAAAACCTGCTTCTGCGATAATAGCCTCGCAGAGTTTGCCGCCGCAGCGGCAAAAAGATTTAAATTCGTCATTTCCGGCGACATGCGCGTCGGAAATGACACCTCTCATGCAGGGAGCGGCTTAAGCGACCTGCATGCAGCTTCTTGTCGGCAAAGCCCGAAGGGCTTTGTCGACAGTTAATAATACTCCTCCAATATCAGCTTGCCCATCTCGCGCAGCTTTTTGATCATCAGGCGGATGGCGGCGTCCCGGGGGCGGATGCCCAGCTGCTTGAACAGGAGCTCCGTATGGGCGTCGTTGACCGAGCGGCCCACGATAAACCGGATCACGTCGGCATTGCACAGCATGGCGCAGACCCGCTCGGCGGGGGTGCCGCCCACAAACCGGTCCGGGTTTTCGCCCAGGAGGTTGTTGATCTGGTTGAGGACCACGGCGCCCTCGGTGATGAGATCAATGCCGTCCATCAGGTATTCCGGCGGGTTCCCCATGGAGGTGCCCGCGCTTTTCAGGCGGACTTCCCGGCCCAGCTCCCGGGAGAGGATTTCCGCCGTGGTGGAGCCGCAGACGACGCGGGCGCCGGGGGCGGCCATGAACCGCTCCACAAAAGCCCGGTTCTTGGACCGCAGGGAAGGGGGCCCGCTGAGCATGGTGATCTCCCGGGCGTTGCGGCAGGTGAGAACGGCGGCGGTGGCGTCGTCCTCGCGCCGGCCGCCGGAGACCTGCGCGGCCATGGCGCAAATCTTCTCCGGCAGGGCGTCGGGCGAGGCGCCGAGATTCAATATGTAATTGATGTATTCGGCAAGGCCCTCGGCGCCGATGCCAAAGGTGAAGCCGCGCCCCAGGCCGGCCTGGGTGACGCCGTCGGAGCATAAAACGAGGCTGTCTCCGAGGTTTAATACCCCGTTGGAGGCGCCGATCTGCTCGTAACCGGCCGGACTGAACCGCAGCTTTAAAACGCCGGCGGTGCCGTTCTTGATGATCACCGGCGGCGGCGCCTCATAGGAATAGACGGCAAACTGCCCGTCGGGGAGTATCCTGGCCGCCGAAAAGGCGGAAAAGGGGACGGACTCCCGGCGGGCGCGGTGCATGGATTCGGCCACCATCTCGCAGGCCGCCCCCTGGGAAACGCCGCTGCGGAACAGCTCCAGGAGCCTGCTGGCGCAGGAGATGGCAGCGATGTTGGCGTAGACGCCGGAGCCGATGCCGTCGCACAGGATGGCGATGGTGCAGTCCGGCGTCCGCTCCACGATATAGGCATCGCCGCAGACGATCTTACCGTTCTTGATGGACTGGCAGACGACATCCTCGAAAAATTTCAAGCAGAGCACCTCAGATCGCGATTGTTTTTACAGCCGCCCACGGGGGCATCCCGGACGGGCGGCGGACCCGTTAAATCCGGCCGGCGGGACTAAAAGGGCCCCTGCTCGTCGTACAGGTCCATCAGGCGCGTGACAAGCTCCTCGCTCCGGGCTGTGCTTTTGCCCAGAAAATGCGCCATCTCCTGTGAAAACCGGATCTGATGGTCCAACAGCTCCTTGGCCTGCTCCACCGTCTGCTTCTTGATGAGGTCCATCTGGCTTTCGTCGAAGCGGATTTTCGTCACGTCCGTATAC
>JAJUHI010000167.1 GCA_029267955.1 Sporobacter termitidis
GCCGCCGGGAAGACAACCAGCGAGGTGCCGCCGATGATCAGCATATCGGCCTCCCGGATGTAATGCAAGGCCTCGTTGATCACATCGGTATCAAGCTTCTCTTCATACAGCACCACGTCGGGCCTGATGATGCCGCCGCAGTCGCATTTGGGGACGCCCCGCGTCTGGCTGACGGCCTCATAACCATATTTTTTGTAGCAGCGCATGCAGTAGTTGCTGTGGATGGACCCGTGCAGCTCCAGCACCTTTTTGCTCCCGGCCAGCTGGTGCAGCCCGTCGATGTTCTGGGTTATAACGGCCTTCACCTTGCCCTCTTCCTCCAACTGGGCAAGGCGAATATGCGCCCTGTTGGGCTTAACGTCCTTCAGGAGCATTTTGTCGCGGTAAAACCGGTAAAACTCCTCCGGCTTCTCCATGAAAAAGGTATGGCTCAAAATTGTCTCCGGCGGGTAATCGTAGCGCTGGTTGTACAGTCCGTCCACGCTTCGGAAGTCCGGGATGCCGCTCTCGGTGGACACCCCCGCCCCGCCGAAGAAAACGATGTTGTTGCTTTCGTCAATCCATTTTTTAAAGGTTTGAATGCTCTCGGTCATAGTGACGCCTCCCGCCGTACAGTTATACAACGAAATTGCCGCGGCGGCAAGCCTTTTCTGCTGCGCTATCCTCGATAAGTTGTCCGCTTGTTAAGCCTTGTTTTTAAATCCGCTCGTCATGATAATCCATCTTTTTTATAGACAAAGCATTTCCAGCCGTAGCCCGATAACGCCTCCGGCAAGTCAAATTCACAAAAAAACGCCAGCCCTGCCGGTTGTGCCGCTGCTGTCAGCGCCGCCCTGTCGTGGAGATAAAAGGCGCGGTTGTAGCGCTTCCCGTTTCGCTCAATAACGCTGCGCTCCCGGCTGAGGCCCTGTCCCTCAACGACGATGATCAGGCAATAGCCGCCGGCGTTCAACACGGCGCTCATCCGGGAGAAGACAAGGGCCAGTTCCCCGCCGGGGATGTGAATCAGCGACGCGACGGCGGCAACGCCGTCAAAAAGGCCCAGGTCCGGGCTTAATTGCCGGAAATCCATGATTTCAAACCGAATATCCGGATTCCTCTCCCGCGCTATTTGTATCGGCTTCTCGCTGAAATCGACGCCCGTGACCTCCGCCCCCAGGCTTTTCAGCCGCATACTCTCAGAGCCCGCGCCGCACCCTAAGTCCAGCACCTTCGGGCACGGCGGCAACAACGCGAGAAAGCGTTTGAGCACCGGCAGCAGGCTGTCATTTGCGTACCAGTCTGCCGCAAATTCCTCGGCAATATCGTTATAAAACGCTTGAATATCTGAGGCATCCTTATTCAGCACAGTCATCAGTTCCTTTTATTTCCTGAAGCCATTATAAGTTAATAGTAAAAAATCGCAAGTAAGCAATATACTTGCGATTTTTTTTATTTATCATCTGTTATTTCGGGCCCGTCGTGTTTTCCTTGAGCAGCACGTCGTGGGCGCCGCCCTCGACGATGGAGGTGGCGGAGACCAGCGTGAGCTTGGCTTTCTTCTGGAGCTCGGGGATGGTGATGGCCCCGCAGTTGCACATGGTGGAGCGGACCTTGCTCAAGGTCAGGCTCACGTTGTCCTTGAGGCTGCCGGCATAGGGGACGTAGGAGTCGACGCCCTCTTCAAAGGACAGCTTCTGCGCGCCGCCCATGTCGTACCGCTGCCAGTTGCGGGCTCTGGCGGAGCCCTCGCCCCAGTATTCCTTCATGTAGCTGCCGCCGATGCTGACCTTGTTGGTGGGGCTTTCGTCGAAGCGGGCAAAATACCGGCCCAGCATCAGAAAATCCGCGCCCATGGCCAGCGCCAGGGTAAAGTGATAGTCGTGGACGATGCCGCCGTCGGAGCATATGGGGATATAGACGCCGGTTTTTTCAAAATACTCGTTTCTAGCCTGCGCCACGTCGATGAGCGCGGTGGCCTGTCCGCGGCCGATGCCCTTCTGCTCCCGGGTGATGCAGATGGAGCCGCCGCCGATGCCGACCTTGATAAAATCCGCCCCGCAGTCGGCCAAAAAGCGGAAGCCTTCGCCGTCAACAATATTGCCCGCGCCGATCTTGACCTTGTCCCCGTAGTTTTTGCGGACCCAGGCCAGCGTCCTTTTCTGCCATTCGGTAAAGCCCTCGGAGGAATCGATACACAGCACGTCCGCGCCCGCTTCAAGGAGGGCGGGAATCCGCTCTTCGTAGTCCCGGGTGTTGACGCCCGCGCCGACGACGTATTTTTTCTGGCTGTCCAAAAGCTCCAGCGGGTTTTCCTTGTGCGAATCGTAGTCCTTCCGGAACACGAGGTGGACAAGGCACCCGTCCTCATCGATAATCGGCAGGGTGTTGAGCTTATGGTCCCAGATGATATCGTTGGCCTCCTTCAGGGACGTGCCGGCGGGAGCGGTGACAAGCTTTTCAATCGGCGTCATAAACGTCTTGACCAGTTCGTCGCCCGTCATCCGGCTGACCCGGTAATCCCGGCTGGTGACGATGCCCAGCAGCTTCCCCGTGGCGGTGCCGTCCGCCGTCACGGCAACGGTGGAATGCCCCGTTTTCTGCTTGAGCTCCAGAATATCCCGCAGCGTGGCGTCCGGGCGGATGTTGGAGTCGCTGACCACAAAGCCCGCTTTATAGGATTTGACCCTGGCCACCATCGCCGCCTGGCTTTCAATGGGCTGGGAGCAGTAGATAAAAGAAACGCCGCCCTCTTTTGCAAGCGCGACGGCCATCCTGTCATCCGAGACCGACTGCATGATTGCAGATGTGAGCGGAATATTCATGGTGAGCGCGGGCTCTTCACCCCGTTTAAACTTGACGAGGGGTGTCTTAAGGCTGACATTGTCCGGGATGCAGTTTTCGTCAGAATACCCGGGCACAAGCAGGTATTCGCTGAACGTACGGGACGGTTCGTTGAATATAAAGGCCATACTGACCACTCCTCTTCATCGTTTTATTTTTGGCGCTTTTGCCTATTATAGCACCGGCTTGTCCGTTGTCAACCATAAATCGTCATCGCGTCAGCTGGCGTATCCACTTATACCGGTTGACCCTAATGGCGTTGGGGATGCACTTGACAAGCTGGTCCGATTTCAGGAAGAAAAACGTCCACAGGGGCGGCAGGTTCCACACAAAAGCGGACAGGGCCGCCAGCGGGATGGCAAACCCGTAGAGGAATATCAGATCGACGATAAACGCAAATTTCGTGTCGCCGCCCCCCTGAATAATACCGCCGGCCACCGGATATTCGTAGGAAGTGCCGATGACGGTGATGCTCAGGATGACCATAAAGCCCAGCGCCAGCCGCCGGGTCTCCTCCGAGACGGCGTAGATGCCGATGACCAGGTCCTTCACCAGGAAAAGGACGGCGCCGGAGAAGATGCCCAGCAGGATGAACAGGACCTGCAGCGTCACCGTATAGGGCTTAATCAGGTCCAGCCTGTTCTCGCCCACGGTCTTGCCGATGACGACGGCGGCCGCGCTGGCCGCGCACAGGCTGAGAACGGCGGTCACCTGGTAGACAACCGAGGCGATGGCGTTGGCGGCAATGGCCTCCCCGCTCATATGGCCCAGAATGGACGTCTGCGCCGCCTGGGCAAAACCCCAGACGGAACCCGCCAGAATCACGGGCATCGCCGTTTTGATGTAGTCGCGCAGATAGGAGGTGTCAAAGGAGAAGATATCACGCAGCGTGGCCTTGATTTTCTTATCAAAAAACCGCATATAGACGAGGATAATGACAAGCTCCGCCGTCCAGCTGATGAGGGTCGCGATGGCGGCGCCCTCGACCCCCAGCTCCGGAAAGCCGAAATTGCCGTAAATCAAAAGGTAATTGACGATGATGTTGAGGACCATCGTCACCGCGGCCATCACCGTGCCGATAAAGGCCGTTTCAACGCTCCGCAGGGACATGACCAGGGTGTTGGAGACGGCAAAGATAATATTGGTGACGCTCATGATGCGCATATACCGGACGCCCTGGGCAATCACCCCGTCATCGTTTGTCAGAAGCCGCAGCGCCTGCGCCGGAAAGAAGAAGGAGATAATGAAAAACACAAAGCCCGCCGCAAGGGCAAATTTCATGCCGACGCCGATGATCTTGCGGATGGGCTCCGCCTCGCCCTTGCCCCAGTACTGGGCCCCCAGCACCGAAATGCCGCCGGCGATGCCCGCCACCACCATCTGGAGCAAAAACTGAATCTGATTGGCCAGCGCCGCCCCCGACATGGCCTGCTCACTGTACACGCCGAGCATGATGTTGTCCACCATGCCCACCCCCAGGGAAATCAGCTGCTGTAGCGATATCACAAAAAGCAGCGAAAAGAACGACGAATACAGTTTTTTGTCTCTGACAAAAAGGCGCATCAAGATCCCTCTTTTCCGTTTTCCCTGTCTAGGCGCCGGCCGCGCCTGGGCCGTTTCTGACGTAATGGAACATGTACTGCTGGGCAAGGCCCGCATAGGGGCCGAAAACGACGGGGTCGAAAACGCCGCCGTACTGCGTGTTGATCACTTTTTTCATCCAGGTGTCCACCGGGAACGCTTCCAGCATCTGTAGCCCGAACAGCATCACGCAGCTGGCGACCTTGTCCCCCACGCCCCGGAGCTTTTTCAGCGCCGCGGCGGCCTCCTCCGGCGCGCCCTTTCGCAGCTTATCCAGTCTCAGGCTGCCGTCGGCCACCGCCCGGGCGGCCTCA
>JAJUHI010000168.1 GCA_029267955.1 Sporobacter termitidis
CACGTCGGCGGGGGCGGTTAAAATGTCGCTGTTTAAATACCCCTGATCCTCCAGGACGAAAAACAGGCGGGTCAGGCCGATGGAGATACCCACGCCGGGGAGCTGCCGGTCCGTATAATACGCCGCCAGGTTGTCATACCGACCGCCGGAGCAGATGGAGCCGATTTCGGGGTGGTCCAGCATCTGCGTCTCGTACACCGTGCCGGTGTAGTAATCCAGCCCCCGGGCGATGGTCAGGTCAATCTTGAAGTGTGTGTCCGGCACGCCGAAGGCCGAGATGTGCTTTGCCACGGTTTCCAGCTCATTTAGGCCCCGGTCGAACAGCTCGTTTCGGCCCTTATAGGGGCGCAGCGCCTGGAGGGGGTCCTCCGTATTGGCGGTCAGCAGCTCCAGCAAGGTGCGGGCCGTGTCGCCGTTTAGCCCGATCTCGCCGGTTAAAAGCGACAGGACCTTTTCCGCGCCGATCTTCTCCAGCTTGTCGATGGCGCGCATCACGTCGCCGGACGCGCCGCCGACGCCCAGAATCTCAAACAGCCCCGTCAGCAGCCGGCGGTTGTTGATGCGGATGACGAATTTACGGAGACCCAGCGTGTTGAAGCAGCGGTAAATGATGCTGGGGATTTCCGCCTCGTTGATGATATCCAGCGCCCCGTCGCCGATGATGTCGATGTCGGCCTGGTAAAACTCGCGGAAACGGCCGCGCTGGGCCCGCTCGCCCCGGTAGACCTTGCCGATCTGGTACCGGCGGAAGGGAAACGTCAGGCTGCCGCTGTGCAACGCCACGTATTTGGCCAGCGGCACCGTCAGGTCAAAGCGCAGCGACAGGTCGCTGTCGCCCTTTGTAAACCGGTAGATCTGCTTTTCCGTTTCGCCGCCGCCCTTGGCCAGAAGGACCTCGGAGGCCTCGATCAGCGGCGTGTCCAGCGGGGTAAAGCCGTATAATGAAAACGAGTCGCGCAGGATACAGACCATCCTGTCAAACAGGACCTGGCGCTCCGGCAGAAGCTCCATAAAGCCCGACAGGGTGCGCGGCGTGACTTTATCCATACAAAAAACTCCTTAACAGATATCCTGATAAACACACAGGCGGGGGCATGCCCCCGCCCAGCTGTCTGCCGTTTACAATCAGTGCTTCGGGTTGACAATATCGCGCCAGTCCAGATCGCCGCGCTTGAGTCCTTGTATTAAGACCTCGGCGGTGGCCACATTGGACGCAAAGGGCACGTTGTACTGGTCGCACAGACGGGCGATGTCGTTGACGCTGCTCTGCTGGTCCGTCAGCGAAGGGTCGCAGAAGTAAAGAACAAGGTCAAGCTCGTTGTAAGCGATGCGCGCGCCGATTTGCTGGTCGCCCCCCTGACTGCCGGAGAGATACAGCGTAATGGGCAGACCCGTTGCTTCCATCACCAGGCGACCGGTCGTGTTCGTGGCGCACAGTGAATGTCCGGCGAGAATGCCGCAATAGGCGATACAGAATTGGACCATCAGTTCTTTTTTCCGATCGTGTGCCATAAGTGCAATATTCAAAACAGCCGCCTACTTTCTGATTAATAGTATATCAGGCTTTCACCTGGATAATCTTCCTTTAAGGGGGAGCTGCTCGCCACTGACGCGCCGGGCAATCCGGAGAAAGGCCAGGGCAGCTCTCCTGTTCTCGTACAGGACAAGGGGCGTCTCGCGGTTTGACGCGAGATAAACGGCCTTGTCCTCGGGAACAAGCCCGATCAAACGGGCGCCGACGGTGTCGATAACGTCGTCCACCGTCGCTTTAAGCTGTCGGTACTGACGCGGCTTAACGCGGTTGACGATCAGCCGCACGTCTTGGATGCCCAAGGCGCCCAGCTTCTCGACAACGCGCTGGCCGTCGCGGATGCTGGGCAGGTCGCCGACGGTGACCACCAGCGCCATGTCGGCGTTTTGGGCGGCCAGGCGGAATCCGGTGCCGATCCCGGCCGGGGCGTCAATCAGGCAATAGTCGAAGCGCTCCTTTATCTGCCCGATCAGCGCGGACATGGCCTCCGGGTCAACCTCGTCCGGACCGCGGAAGGCCGGCGCGGGGAGGAAAAAAAGCCCCTGGATTTTCGGGTGTTCCACGCACGCTTCCTCAAGGGTCGCAAAGCCTTCCAAAACGTCGGTAAAATCGGTGATGGCGTATTCGGTCATGCCGATGACGATGTCCAGATTGCGAAGGCCGGCGTCACAGTCCATACAGAGCGTTTTGTGCCCCAGCGCGGCCAGACAGGAGGATATGGCGCCAACGGATGTGGTTTTACCCGTGCCGCCCTTTCCGGAGGCAACAACAATCACTTTACCCATGTCCTGTCTCCAATCTGCAGTCTGGCCGTCTAATTTGTTACAATATTATATAACAGTCTGGACAAAGTTGGCAAGCTATTGTAATGAAAATGAAACACGGAGGGTTGCGGTATTTTTGCCGGTGTTACGGCAGAAGGGTGTTGTCCTCGGCAACGGTGACCGCCGGCTTGTCGGCGAAGTAGTAATCCATGATATCCCGGGCGATCTCCATGATGGTGGAGCCGGACGTTCCCTTTTCGACAACGAGAGATATGGCAATCTCCGGGTTGTCGGCGGGCGCGTAACAGACGAAGACGCCGGTGTTGAGTGCGGCTTTGCCCAGCGTGTGTACGGACTGAACGGTACCGGTCTTGGCCGCCACGGGGATGGGGTAGTTTTTGAAAACCGATTTGGCCGTGCCGTCGGAGGCGACCAGCTTCATGCCCTCCTGAATGACGCGGAGGTATTCGCTGCCCGCGACCTGTCCGAGAACCTTATGCTCCGGGGTATAGACAACGGACGTGTAGTCCGCGCTGCGGATGTGATTGAGAATCGTCATGGAATACCGGGTGCCGCCGTTGGCAATGGTGGCAACGTAATTGGCCAGCTGGATGGGCGTAAAATAGTTGATGTCCTGGCCGATGGCAGAAATAATCGTGTTGGCTGAGTACCAAACTTGACCAAACAGCTCTTCCTTATTGGCCGGTGTTGCCAGAACGCCGGCCTTTTCTGACAGTTCGATGCCCGTTTTGGAACCCAGGCCGAAGTCGGCGGCGGTTTCTGAGATTTTGTTGATGCCCAGGGTGTCGGCGACCTGGTAAAAGAAATAGTTGCATGAATCCCGCAGCGCCGTCACGACATTTTCGGGGCCGTGACCGTGTCCGGTGTTGCTGTAGATCCAGCAGACAGGCTTAAAGTCCGAGTCGGCATATTTCGTAAAAACGCCGGTATCGTTGATGAGCGTTGACGGGGTAATCACGCCATTTTTCAGGCCCGCCAGCGCCGTGATCATCTTGAAGGTGGAGCCGGGGTTGTAAAGGCCGGAGGTCGCCCGGTTGACCAGGGGCGTGTTCTTGTTGTTGAGCAGATCGCCGATAATCTTGGAGTAGTTGGCAAGATCATATGAGGGGTAGGAGCACAGGGCCAGCACCTCGCCCGTGTTGACGTCGGTGACGACCACGGCGCCGCCGGTGACCCGGTCCTCCTCCTCGCGTTCGGAATTGATAAGGTCAATTTTGGCGGCCAGGGAATTTTCGCAAACCGCCTGGAGCCCGATGTCTATGGATAAAAAGACATTCTGGCCGGGCGTGGGGTTCTTTTCGGTGTACACATCGAGGACCGTGCCGTCCTTGTCGCTGGTTGTGACATACTGCACGCCGTCGGTGCCGTGGAGGTACTCCTCAAAGGCCAGTTCGACGCCCGACTGGCCCACAATGGAGTTGTACGAGTAGCCCAGCTCCTTGTATTTTTCATATTGTTCCTTGGTCATCTTCCCGATGTGGCCGAGAAGATGCGCGGCGTACGGGGTGTGGTACACCCGCACGGCGGACGGTTCCACATTGACGCCGGGCAGCTGCGCTTCTTTAATGAGCGAGAGAAAATCGCTGGAGACGTCGCTGGCGAACACATACGGGTTCATACTGACGATGGCCCGGATCTCCATCTCGTAGCGGACGCCGATAATCAACCGGGCGTCGGAGATGTTTGTCGTATAGTCGATGCCGTAATGTTTTTTCATCCAGACGATCAGGTCGGAGGCCGACATGCTGGGGTCCAGCTCCTCAAAATAATCAAAATAGGTATTTAAAAGATTTCTCTGGGAGCTGGTCATGTCGGAGAGATAGGCAAAGGGCGCGCCGGAGGTCACGGGAAAGGTGTCCGTATAGCTGACGCCGTTGTCGATGGCGGTGTGCACAAGCTTTAAGATAATCTCGTTGATATCGTCGCGCTTTAACAGCTTGTCGCGGGACAGCGTGATATTGTATGCGGCCCGGGTTGAGACCAGCACCACGCCGTTTCTGTCCAGTATATCGCCCCGGTCCGCCGCCAGCGTGACCTCCTGGGTCGTTGTTTCGCGGGCGAGGGCGGCGTATGCGTCGGCGCTTGTATCAAACAGCTGCAGACGGTACAGCGCCAGCATATAAATGGCCGCCAGCAGCCCTATGACAATGAAAAGAGCGGCAATTCTCGCAGGTTTGTAAAATTTAACCATTCCTTTTTCCTTTCACTTTCTGTCTGTTCGTCCGGCTCGGATCGGGGGCAAGCCGCTGCCAACCCAGCGCGCGGACGACGAAGTAAAGCGGAAACGTAAAGATCATGGAAACCGCCGTCTGTTGAAGGCCGGTGGTGAAAAGCGCAAACATATCCGCTTCTGCAAAAAACAGCAGCGGAAAC
>JAJUHI010000169.1 GCA_029267955.1 Sporobacter termitidis
CAGGGGAGCGCGGCGCCTTGAAAACAGGCTAAAACAGGCATGAAATAATATATTGAATTTAAATTCAATATATAAAACCACAAACCCCTAACGCTCGTTAGGCCTGCGGAAAACAACAGGGCAACGCCGTAGGCGTTGCCCTGGATGTTGTATTGCGGTTAAATCAGAAGACGATGATCGGCTTGAGCACGCCGCCGTGGCTTTCGTGGTACGCTTTTTCGATTTCTTCGAACTTGTAGTACTTGTTCATCTTGTCGACGGGCAGCTTGCCTTCCTTGTAGAGCCGGACCAGCTCGGGGATGAAGACCTTGGGATTGCTGTGGCCCTCGACGCAGCCGGCGAAGGTGACGCTGGGGTTCATGATCTGCGGCTCAAGGGCAATCGGCACTTCCGCGCCCGCCGTAACGCTGACGGTGACGGCCAGGCCCTCTTTCGCCATGCAGTCGAGCATCGTTCTGGCCATCGGCGGCTGGCCGGTGGATTCAAGCGCGTAGTTGACGCCCTTGCCGTTGGTGATTTCCTTCACCTTGGCAACGATGTCTTCCTTGCGGCCGTTGATGGTGTGGGTGGCGCCGAACTCCAGGGCCTCCTCGCGGCCCTTCGAGCCGTGGATGGCGATAATCGTCGAGCAGCCGGCGATCTTCGCCGCCATGATGCCGGCCAGTCCGACGGCGCCGCAGCCGAAGACGGCAATGCTGGAGCCCGGGCGGGGCTTCATGCGGTTGAGAACTGCGCCGGCGCCGGTCTGGACGCCGCAGCCCAGCGAGCAGAGCTTTTTCAGCTCGTCGACATCGACGTCAACCTTGATGGCGTTGTCCTGATTGGCGATGGCGTAGGTCGCAAAGGAGCTCTGCATGAACATGGTGTTGACGTCTTTGCCGTCTTCGGTTTTCATGCGCGTTGTTCCGTCGCGGTATTTGCCGCCGAAGAGCATGGTAAAGTTATCGTCGCAGGAGTAGGGGTGGGCGTCCTGGCAGTGGTCGCACACGCCGCAGGAGGGGAAGGTCAGGACAACGCGGTCGCCCGGAGCCAGGTTCGTGACGCCCGGTCCGACCTTCTCGACGACGCCGACGCCTTCATGACCGGCAACGATCGGGAAGGAGATCGGCAGATACTGCTCGATAACCGCGCTGTCCGTGTGGCAGATGCCGCTGGCGACCATCTTGACCAGCACTTCGCCGGCCTTGGGCTCGGCCAGTTCTACCGTTTCGATAGCGATTTTGCCCTTTTCGCGGGAGACGGCTGCTTGAACTTTCATGTTGTGTTCCTCCGTAATATGTTAAAATTCTATGATGACGGGCTGCTTACCGTGCTGTGCAAATGATCAGTCAGCGGCTCCCAAAATGGCCGCTCCTAATGAATTATACAAATAACCACCGGCGATTTCAATACTCCGCGCAAATTTTGGACGCTAGCGACCTATGGTCGCTTGATCCCCTTTGTCAGCCTGCTGGCGAAAACAATCCAGCGGGAAGCGGCGCCGGGCCTTGCGGCTGCGCCCCTTTGAGCCCCGGTGCCGTTATATTTTGCCGGTAAAGATAATACTACCAATCTGATGACAAATGTGATAATATAAATAGGATATTTGTCGTGTATAAACCGCGGCTTTGGTGAAAGGAGGGAGCGTGTTGAAAAAAGCCTGCAAGCAGATAATTGGGATTTTGTTCCTTGCGCTCCTGCCGGCCGTGCTTACCGGCTGCCTGCGGACCACGGCCGACGATTTATACAGCCTGCCCCAGGCCTCGGAAGAGTATCTGGAGCTCCAGAAGCAGATCAACGCCGTTTTGGCGTCGGGGGCTGAATACTCGCCCCCCATCTCCGGGCCGAACCGGCAGTCGGTGCAGCTGAAGGACATTGACGGCGACGGCACCAACGAGGCGGTTGCCTTTTTCCGGACCACCGGCGACAAGCCTCTGAAAATCCATATAATGAAGCAAGTCGGCAGCACATACGAGACGACCAACATCATTGACGGCGACGGCACGGCCATCGAAAGCGTCCGGTACGCCGACATGGACGGCGACGGCATGAGCGAGCTGGTGGTGGGCTGGAAGATGAGCGCCACACTGCTGCACATGAATATCTACGATGTACGCGGGGGCGGGGCGGCGGTGCTGGCCGAGTCCGATTATTCCAAGCTCTTTCTCAGCGACCTGACCGGCGACGGGCGCTCGGAAGTGATCGCCCTGCGCCTGTCCTCCTCGGACCTTCCCGGCGAGGCAATTCTCTTCTCCCTGGGGAAGGACAAGGAAGTGATTACCGGCACGGCCAGCCTGTCCAGCGGCCTTGAGTCCGTCAAGCGCATTATCAGGGGCCGCCTCAGCGACGGCACGCCCGCCGTGCTCGTTGAAGGCAGCATCAGCGGTACGGGCGTGGTCACCGACATTTTTTACTGGCAGACAACCAGCATCGTCAACGTGTCCATCCGGCCTTCCAGCGGCGTCAGCGAGGATACGGTGCGGACATACGAGATTTTCAGCACCGACATCAACAGTGACGGCATCATCGAGGTGCCGTCGCCCAGGCCCTTTGAAACCGGGTCGGACTATTACGCCATTGACTGGTATTCCTACGACCGTTACGGGAACAAGAGCATGGTATTCTCAACGTATCACAACTCCAAGGAATCCTGGTACATGGTTCTGCCGGACGACTGGAAGAATACCGTTGTTGTCCGCCGTGAGGATAATTATTCCGGCGAGCGGACAATTGTATTTTCGTATAAGGACGAATCGGGCGACGCCGTCACCGATTTTCTGAAGGTCCATACCCTGACCGGCGACAACAAGGAGGACAGGGCCGGCATCGGTGACCGCTTCATTCTCCTCAGCCAGGGTAATGTCATTTACGCCGCTGAGATTTTGACGGAGGATGTGCCCGTCAGTATCAGCAAAAACGTGGTGGTTGACAACTTCCGGCTGATACCGAAGGAATGGTCCACCGGCGTTTACTAGGTTTCGCTGCAGTCGGAGACGACAATCGGCCGCCGGCGGTTGCGGTGCGGGCGGCACGGGAGAGGCGGGCCGAGTTGCCGCCTTTCACCTTAACCCTACATAAGGAGGAGCAGCTATGAAAAAAGTCCTGGTGCTCGAGGATGAGACAAGTATACGGAGTTTTGTGGTGATCAACCTGAAACGGGCCGGATATGAAGCCATTGAGGCCGGCACGGGCGCGGAGGCCTTTGAGCAGCTCAAGGCCCACCCGGATATCAAGGTGGCCATCCTCGATATCATGCTGCCGGACATGGACGGCTTTGAGGTCTGCCGGAAAATCCGCGCGGCCGACCCCCACATCGGGATTATTATGCTAACGGCGCGGACGCAGGAGATGGATAAGGTGACGGGCTTGATGACGGGCGCGGACGACTATGTGACAAAGCCCTTTTCACCGGCGGAGCTCACCGCGCGCATCGACGCCCTCTACCGGCGCACGGGCGGGGCGGAGCAGTCCGATACCGGCGAAATCGTCCAGGGCCCCTTCCGCCTGAACACCAGGAACAGGACGCTGGAAAAAAACGGCGTCCGCATCAAGCTGACCCAGGTGGAATACGCGATCATGAAAATGTTCATGGACAACCCGGGCAAGGCGCTGTCCAGAGAGGATATCCTCAACACCGTCTGGGGCCGCGACTACTTCGGCGAGCTGAAAATCGCCGACGTCAACATCCGCCGCCTCCGGCTCAAAATTGAGGACGACCCGACGAATCCGAGCTATATCACCACCGTGTGGGGCTACGGCTATAAGTGGGGCCTGTAATAGGTTTTATTTCTTCCATAAAAGGCAGGTGGGGATTAAGACGTGCGTATTAAACCGAAAATCCGGAGAAGCGGCCTCCGCTGGCGCTGGATCAGAAGCAGCGTTTTAATCGTCCTCATCGCCCTTGTGGTCATTCTGCTTGCCTTTTCTTTGATCATTTACTCTTACTATTACTCGACGGTCCGGACGGACCTGGAGGCCAAGGCGAAAACCGCCACCGACTTCTTTTCCAACTATGTGGCCGAAAGCTCCGCCGAGTATTACGACAGCGCGTACAAATACACCGAGTCCTTCGAGGACAGCGACAAGCTGGAGCTGCAGTTTGTGGACGAGAGCGGCCGCGTGATGATCTCAACCTTCGGCATCTCCGGCGGTACGGCCCCCGGCACGCCGGACATCTCCGAGGCCATCTCGACGCGCAAGATCTCCTCCTGGACCGGCCGGGACCCTACCACAGGCGAGCGGATACTGTCCGTCTCGGCGCCGATGATGTTCTCCGGCAACCAGGTCATCGGCGTGATGCGCTATATCACCAGCCTCAAGGTGGTCGACAGCCAGGTGGTGATCAGCATCCTGGCGGCCAGCGCGCTGGGCGCCCTGATTCTGCTGCTGGTCGTCATGATCAACCTGATCTTCATCCGCTCGGTTATCGAGCCCGTCAGTGAGATCACAAAGATGTCAAAGCGGATTGCCCAGGGCAGCTACGGCATCCAGATCGACAAGGATTATCAGGATGAAATCGGCGAGATGGTCGATTCCATCAACGAGATGTCCTTTAAAATCGCGCAGACTGAAAAAATCCAGACGGAGTTCATCTCCTCCATCTCCCATGAGCTGAGAACGCCCTTGACGGCCATCACCGGCTGGGGCGAGACCCTCATTTACAAC
>JAJUHI010000170.1 GCA_029267955.1 Sporobacter termitidis
AAGCTGGCCGAAAACAACAGCGTCATCCGGGCCATGTTCGAGGAAGGCAACCAGATGGCCGCCAAATACGGCCGTGAAAACGTCTTCGACTTCTCCATCGGCAACCCGAACTTTCCGGCCCCCGACGCGGTCAAAACGGCCGTCATCGACATACTGAACACCCAGGAGCCCATGACCGTCCACGGCTACATGTCCAACGCCGGGTTTGAATCGGTGCGCGAGGCGGTGGCCAAGTCCCTCAACAGCCGGTTCGGCACCGGCTTTTCAGCGGGCAACATCATCATGTCCGTGGGAGCCGCCGGCGGCCTGAACGTGGTGCTCAAAACGCTATTAAACCCCGGCGACGAGGTCATAACCTTTTCCCCGTACTTTGTGGAGTACGGCAACTACGTCGCAAACTACGACGGCGTCCTGGTTCCCGTGGCGGCCGACCCGGAGACCTTCCAGCCGGACCCTGACAAGCTCGCCGCGGCCATCACGGCCAAGACAAAGGCTGTGATTATCAACTCGCCCAACAACCCCACGGGCGTCGTCTACTCGGCGGACACCGTCACAAAGCTGGCCGCCGCGCTGGAAGCCAAGCAGAAGGAATACGGCGCGCCGATTTTCCTCATCGCCGACGAGCCGTACCGGGAGCTGGCTTACGACGGCGTCCAGGTCCCGTATCTGACGAAATACTATAAAAACACCATCGTCTGCTACTCCTGGTCCAAGTCCCTGTCGCTGCCGGGAGAGCGTATCGGCTATATCGTCATCCCGTCGGAGGTTGACGACTTCCGCCTCGTTTTTGACGCGGCCTGCATCGCCACCCGCGTCGCCGGCTTTGTCAACGCGCCCAGCCTCCTGCAGCTGGCGGTGGCCCGCTGCCTGGACGCCACAACCGACATCGCCGCCTATGATGCCAACCGGAAGCTCCTATATAACGGCCTGACCGGCTGCGGCTTTTGTTGCGTCTATCCCCAGGGCGCCTTTTACATGTGGATGAAAACGCCGGTGGACGACAAGGACTTTGTCGCCGCCGCGAAAAAATACAACCTGCTCCTTGTGCCCGGCAGCTCCTTCGGCGGCTCCGGCTACGTCCGCATCGCCTACTGCGTGTCGAAGGCGATGATCGAGCGGTCGCTGCCGGCCTTTAAAAAGCTGGCGGAAGAATATCATCTAATCCCGCCCGCCGCCCACTAATGGTATGGGGGCTCCGCCCCCATGCCCCCGCATCCAATCACAACATTAAGGACTTGATCTTCATGGACGATAGAAAAATCATTCTCTCCGGCATTAAGCCCAGCGGCGCGCTGACCCTGGGCTCCTATCTGGGCGCCATCAAAAACTGGGTGGAGCTGTCGGACACCTACAACTGCTATTACATGATGGCGGACCTGCACGCCATTACCGTCCGCCAGGACCCGGCGACCCTGCGCCGGACGACATTGGAGCAGATTGCCCAGTACATCGCCTGCGGGCTGGACCCGGAGAAAAACGTCATCTTCATCCAGAGCCATGTGCCCGCCCACGCGGAGCTTGCCTGGGTGCTCAACTGCTATACGATGTTCGGCGAGCTTTCCCGGATGACCCAGTTTAAGGACAAATCCCAGAAGAATGCCGACAACATCAACGCCGGCCTGTTTACCTATCCGGTGCTGATGGCCGCCGATATTCTCATCTACCAGGCGGACCTTGTCCCCGTGGGGGACGACCAGAAGCAGCACGTGGAACTGACCCGGGATATCGCCAACCGCTTCAACGGCGTCTACGGCGACGTTTTCAAGCTCCCCGAGCCGTTTATCCCCAAGGTGGGCGCGCGCATTATGAGCCTGCAGGACCCCACCAGCAAAATGAGCAAATCCGAGATTGACAACGGCGGCTGCGTCTGCCTGATGGATAAGCCGGAGGACATTATGCGCGCCTTCAAGCGCGCCGTGACCGACAGCGAGACGGAAATCCGCTACGACGTCAAGGCAAAGCCCGGCATCTCCAATCTGCTTCAGATTTACGCCGTGGCGACAGGGAAGAGCATCCCCCAAGCCGAGCAGGAATTTGCCGGCCAGGGCTACGGTACCTTCAAGCAGGCGGTGGGCGAGGCCGTTGTGGAGCTCTTGCGCCCCGTGCGGGAGGAGGCCCAGCGCCTGCTCGCCGACAAGGCTTATCTGGAAAAGGTCTACACGGAGGGCGCCCAGAAGGCCGCCGCCGCCGCAAACAGAACGCTGCGCAAGGTATATAAAAAGGTCGGGTTTATTCAAAAATAAAAACCCGCCCGCCCAAACAAGGTATAGGGGGCTTCGCCCCCTATGACCCCCGAGACGCCCAAACAAGGTATAGGGGGCTTCGCCCCCTATGACCCCCAAGGAAGAGCGCACAATTCAAAGCTCCCCCTTGGGGGAGCTGCCACCGTGAGGTGGCTGAGGGGGTTTAGCGCCCCCCAAGCGAAATCCCCATTAAGTCGAAAAACCCCTTTTTGGGGAGCCGGCGCGCAGCGCCTGAGGGGGCAATCTCCACTTACGATTGGAGCACAGGACGATGCAGATAGAACAATACATTCCGGTGATTCTGGCCGTCGTCGCCGCGTTATTGATCACCTTTGCCGCGACCCCCATCGTCAAATCCTTCGCCCACCGGGTGGGCGCCATTGACGTGCCGAAGGACGGGCGCCGGATGCACACGCATCCGATACCGCGGCTGGGGGGTCTGGCGATCTTTCTGGGCTTTCTGCTCAGCGTTGTGCTGTTTGCAAACATCGACATGGAGGTGCAGGGCATCCTGCTGGGCGCGGTGGTGGTCGTCATCGTCGGCGTCATCGACGACATTGTCCCGCTGCCGGCGCTGTTAAAATTCGCACTTCAGATTGTGGCCGCCCTCATCGCCGTCTTCCACGGCGTGGAGATCAACATCATCTCAAACCCCGCCTTCTGGGGCGCGGCGGAGTATTTAAACTTCGGCGTCCTGACCGTGCCGGTCACCGTTTTATGGATTGTGGCCATCACCAATTCCGTCAACCTCATCGACGGGCTGGACGGCCTGGCCGCCGGCGTATCGGCCATATCCTCCTTCACCATGCTGATCATCGCCCTCGTGGTTGCCGATCTGAACGTGGCCGTCATCATGGCGGCCCTGGCCGGCTCCTGCCTGGGCTTTCTTCCGTATAACCGCAATCCGGCGCGGATTTTCATGGGCGACACGGGCGCCCTGCTGTTAGGCTATATCCTGGCCACCGTCTCCATTATCGGCCTGTTCAAATTCTACGCCATCATCTCCTTTGTGGTTCCGGTGCTGGTGGTGGGTCTGCCGCTTTTTGACACGGCCTTTGCCATCGTCCGCCGCGTCCTGCGGGGCCGCAGCCCCATGTCGCCCGACCGGGGCCATTTTCACCACCGCCTGATCGACATGGGTCTCAGCCAGAAGCAGGCGGTGGCCATCGCCTATGCCATCAGCGGCATCCTGGGCCTGTCGGCCGTCGTCATCACCACCAGCGGCGAAATCCGCGCCATCATCCTCGTGGCGGCCTTTTTTGTGGCCGGCGTCCTCGGCGTTTTCGTCACCCGCGGATTTTCCAACGGCGCGGCCAAGACAGCCTCCGGCGGGCTGTCCGCGAAGCACAGTGACAGCACGTCAGGGGAAGGCGCCGCGCCGGCGCCCTCCGCGGCACGGGAAGAAACGGATGAACCGGGAGGAGAAAAATGAGCGCCAAACGGCTGCGCTTCCTGACGCTGATCGGCGTGGTGCTCATCACCGCCGTGATCGCCGCCGGCGTCATTTTAAGCTATGCCACCCGTGACGAGCGCGTCGTACCGCTGCCGGAGGCGGGGGGCGAGGCGCCCCAGGACAGCGCCGCGCACGACGACAACCTGGACCGGGTCACCATCACCGTGGACAACGTCCAGCGGGTCATCGAGACGCTCCACCGGCCCGACAGCTACTCGCGCCGCCTTTTTGTGGAGACCTTCTACGCAAAAGGCGACGGCAGCGGCAGGACCTCCGCCGGCTATGACATCTCCGTGGCCGTTTACGGCGGCGCCCAGGCGATACGGGTGCGGGACGGCAGAGATGTGAAAAACATCATTATCGCCGGCGGAAGGATGTATTTCTGGTACAACAACGACGCGGCCTACAAGGAGGTCCCGGTCCAGCCGGCCGTTTACGGCGGCGAGGCGGCCCTAAGCGCCGCCGATGAGTACCAGATGCTGCTGACCTACGAGGATGTGCTGGCGGTTGAAAAAGAAAAGATCACGGAAGCCGGCTATATCAGCTTCAATGATGAAAACTGCATCTATGTACGGTTTGAGTATGGACAAATGGGGTATACCACCGTCTGCTATATTTCAACGGCCAGCGGCCTGCTGACCGGCGCCGAGCAGTTTGACGGCCAGCAGCTTGTCTACCGGATGACCGCGTCGGAATACTCCGCCGCCGCGCCGGACCTGTCCGTCTTCAATCTGCCCGACGGCAAAAACGCCGTCAGCGGTTTATAAGTATTTTCCGCCCCGAAAAGGATTTAAAAGGTGTCCGTCGGAACACCTTTTGAATCCTTGTAGATGCTGTAAGCGAAAAAGGCCAGAATAATCAAAAATTCCTCATCGTGGCTGTCCACGAAAAACAACAGCAGTAGACCC
>JAJUHI010000171.1 GCA_029267955.1 Sporobacter termitidis
ATATGCAAGGTGGATCCCTCATACGTATACCGTAACCCTGGACCCGCAGGGCGGCAATGTGGACCAAGCAACGATGCCCTGCCAGTATAATACACCATACGGGGCTTTGCCGACGCCGACGCGCGTAAAATATATATTTAACGGCTGGTATACTGCCCCTGACGATAGCGGCGTCCTTGTCACCGCTGATACAAAAGTATCGGCAACAAACGACCACACGCTCTATGCCAAGTGGACTCAAGCCAGCATCACCATCACCCTGGACCCTCAGGGCGGTAATGTAAGTCCGACAGTCATATACCGCAATCTTGGCGATGAATACGCGCTGCCCGAGCCAACGCGTACAGGATATGAATTCTTTGGCTGGTGTACAAGCCTGAACGCCTCAAACACATATATCCGGACCGGAGCTAAAGTACAAAACCCAGACGACCACACATTATATGCTTATTGGGTGCGTAAGATTTATACCATCACCTTGGATCCCCAGGGCGGCTCCATAAAATACGGCGAAAGCGCAACAAAATATGTTTCACACGGTAATACTTACGGGTTTCTGCCATACTGCGAAAAACAGTCTTATAAATTTGAAGGATGGTGGACGGAACCGAACGGCAAAGGCACTAAAATAACAACCAATATGCAGGTAACGGCAAATCAGACTCTTTATGCATACTGGACGTACGATTATGGCTCTAGTTATCCATTCGTACCCACGATTCCTACTCCTACTCCTACTATTCCTATTCCTACTCCTACTCTTCCTCCTACTCCGCCTCCGCCCACACCCTATATACCAATGCCACCTATAACGCCGGGCTACTCAGGACATAGCGCTTACATTGAGCCTCCTGTACCCCTTCCGCCGTCCACTCCGGCATCCCCTACGCCGCTCACTCCAACATCCCCTTCGGATACGGGAGCCCCTCCAAGTCTCGTTGTGACAGGCTCTTTTCCGGACGGCTCTGAGCGCGTCCTGCCCGGCAATTATGACTCCGCTACAGGCCGCTTTAATTTCCTGTATGACGAACTGCCGGAAGATACAAGCGGAAGCAGTGTCACGACGGAATACAGCACCGCCGCCCCGTCAGGCATAACCGAAGACCACTGGGCCTATTCGGACACCTCCATGCTTCTTTCACAGGGCGTATTGGATGGCGGACCAGTCGCTCCTGATACCTCCATGACACGCGGAGACCTTATCGGAATGCTTTACAGGACTGTCGCGTTCCCCCTTGACCCTGGTGACGACCCGAGGTTTTCTGACACAACAGGCGGCGACACCGAAATTAACTGGGCCGCGGAGAAAGGCATCATCAACGGCCTCCCGGATGGAACATTCAAACCGGACGCCGAAATCACCAGGCAGGAAGCCTTCGTTATCCTCGGGAGATTTTTAGAAGCATACGGAATTACGCCTCCTGATACGGAAACAGGAAGCCCGCCGCCGGAATTCTCAGACGAGAAAGAAATTGACGAGTGGGCGTCCGAGTATGTCGATACACTCATCCGGTACGGCCTTGTCCGCGGGACCCCCGGTGATGACGGACTGGAGATTAACCCGCAGGGTAACATCTCCGCAACAGAACTGATCACGCTCATCGCAAGAATATTGAGACTTGTGTGATAAGACGATCAGGAATAAAAAGCCGGGGGCGGTTCATCCGTTCCAAACGCCTCCATAAACTGCTAAGCCCACCGCTGTTTTATTCGATAATTACTTACAGTAAGTATTCAGACCATCGAAAAAGAGGATCTCTATGACTGATGCACCTAAAAAACGGTTAAAGCCACAGCCGAAGGATATGATATTTGCCCTTGACATCGGCACCCGGAGCATCATCGGCATCACCGGCGTCGTGGAAGGCGAAAAGCTCCGCGTCACCGCCATTGTCAAAGAGGAACACGCGCAGCGCTCCATGATCGACGGCCAGATTGAGGACATCGAACAGGTGGCCAAGGTGGCGCGCAGCGTCAAGAGCCGCCTGGAGGATAAGCTGGGCTATCGATTAAAGAAGGTCTGCGTCGCCGCGGCGGGACGGGCGCTGAAAACCCAGCGCGCCTCCTTTTCAATGGAATTCCCGCAGACGCAGCGGCTGGACGCTGAGATCATCAGCCGTCTGGAGGCCGGCGCCATCGGCGAAGCGGAGGCCGCGTTCCACGGCGGTCAGGAGGAGGACAACACCCGCCAGTTCTACCTGGTGGGGTACACGGCCGTTCAGTACTATCTGGACAACTACCCTATTTCCAGCTTATTGGACCATCAGGGCCGGCATATCAAGGTGGACATCATCGCCACCTTCCTCCCCAGCGAGGTGGTGGAAAGCCTCTATTCGGCCATGGCCAAAACCGACCTGGAGGTGGCCAGCCTGACGCTGGAGCCCATCGCCGCCATCAACGCCGTTATCCCGAAAAAGCTGCGGCTTTTAAACCTTGCTCTGGTGGATATCGGCGCGGGCACATCCGACATCGCCATATGCAAGGACGGCGGCATTGTGGGCTACACCATGGTCACCGTGGCCGGCGATGAAATCACGGAAGCGCTGATGAAGAAATACCTTCTCGATTTCAACGTCGCGGAGCTGGTCAAGACACAGCTGGGCACGCAGGAAGCCGTGCGCGTCAACGATATCCTGGGCTTTGAGCAGACGATTACCCGGGAGGACATGCTCGACTGCATAAAAGACTCGGCGGAAACCCTCTGCCGCAGCATCTCGGAGCATATCAAGGCGGTCAACGGCGGCCCGACCTCGGCCGTTTTTCTGGCCGGCGGCGGCAGCAAGCTGGTGAACCTGCGGGACGGCATCGCCGAATGCATGGGGATGGACGTCAACAGGGTGGCCATCGCCGGCAACAATTTTGAGACGTACGCCTTCTCTGATGAATACAACCTCAACGACCCGGAATACGCAACGCCCCTGGGTATCGCCGTCTCCGCGGGACTGAACCTGATTTCCGAGAGCTTTCAGGTGACCTTAAACGGCGGCAACGCGCGGCTTTTCCGCACCAACGCCATGACGGTCCTGGACGTCTTGCTCATGAACGGCTTTTCCTACCATGACCTCCTGCCCCGGACGGGCGAAAAGCTGGTTTTGGAGGTCAACGGCAGACAGACGGTATTTTACGGCGCCCCCGGCGAACCGGCCGTGCTGCGCTTAAACGGGCAGGAGGCGAAAATCTCCGACCCGGTACATACCGGAGACGCCATCGAGTTCACGCCGGCAAAGCACGGCAAACCGGCCCGACGCCGCCTGAAGGACCTGCTGGGCGGCCGCACGGACGCTAATGCCACCGTCAACGGAAAAACCGTTTCCCCGGATACATTGCTGAAAAACGGTGATATCGTGACGACATCGTTGGATATATCCGTGCCGGAGCCGCCGGCGCAGCGCCCGGAGACGAAGTCCGCCCCCGGCCCGGCGGCGGACAGTTCTGAGGATCACGCCGCCATGCCCGCAGGGGCCGTTACCAATGAGCCGGCGGCGGGCGATGCCGATCTCCTGTCGGATATGGCCAGCTTCATCCTCAACGGCCATCCCGTTGCCCTGCCCTTAAAAGCGGACGGTTCGCCCTATTACCTGATGGATATGTTGGAGTACTCCGGCCTGGATCTTGAAAACCCCACCGGCGAGATTGTCCTACGTGTCAACGGCGAGGACGGCGCCTTTCTGCAGGAGCTCAAGTCCGGCGACCATGTCGATATATTCTTCGCGCCCCGGTCATAGCCTCTCTCCCCTTTCGTTTTCAAAACGTACATACACCACACAATATAATCACAAGCCGCGGAACTGTTTTGGCAGCTCTGCGGTTTTCCTTTGATAAACCGGGGCGTACGGGAGCAGCTCAACCATCGGTTTCGTTTTATCAACGAATGCGTTTTTGCCCTTCTTTCTATTTTATGGTAACCTGCACATGGGAGAACCCATCAAACCGCAAAGGAGAAACGGCAAATGGAGCTTGCAGCGAATCTGAAACGCCTGCGCAAGGAGCATGACATGACGCAGGAAGACCTGGCCAAGCTGTTGGGCGTCACCGCTCAGGCCGTCAGCAAATGGGAGCGCGGCGAGAGCTGCCCGGATATTACCTTGCTGCCGGCGCTCGCAGCGCATTACGGCGTCAGCATCGAGGACCTGTTGGGCGTGAATGGTCAGGCAAACAAGGAAAAACGGGACGCCGTCCTCAAAAAGTGGCAAAAACTGATACTGCCGCCGGAGGGTGTGCGCGCACAAGCCGCCGATTACCTGAGAGAGCAGCTGCGCGACTTCCCGCAGGACTGGGATTTGTGGATTAAGCTGGGGTTCTGCTTGGACGGCATGTACGTATCATCGATAAGCTCCGCGCATACGTCACTATGATGTTTCCAAAGCCCCGTCAAGAGGCGGGGCTTTGCGTTGCTTGCTACTTTTCCGCCGCTTTTTACTTGAAAACGGGACAGGCAGCGCTTATAATGGCAATTGCAGGCGATTTTGCCAGAGCGCAGCCTGTATCCGCTTGTAATAATCGCGCTTGTCGCGGAAATGGGGTATCGATAGTATGA
>JAJUHI010000172.1 GCA_029267955.1 Sporobacter termitidis
AAGAAAGGACGATTCCATGACGAAGGGCATAGTAGCGGAGGGCGGCCGTACATACCATCAGCTGTCGGAATCCCAGAAGTCCATATGGTATCTGGAGAAGGCTTATCCGGGGACGAGTCTGAATATTGTCGCGGGGACGCTTCGTCTCAAGGGCGCCGTCAATTACCAGGCGCTTGAGAAGGCGATCAACGTGTTCGTCAAAAAGAGCGACTCCATGCGCCTGCGCGTTGTTGAGTCCAACGGTATGGCGTACCAGTATATCGCCGACCATGCGGACTTCAAGGTGGACTTTTTTGATTTCAGCGCCGGCGAGGGGTTAAAGGACCTGTTTGCCTGGGACGAGGCAACCACGAGAACGCCCTTTGACATTATAGAAAATCCGCTGTTTTACTGCGCCATGTTCAAGGTGAGCGAGGACGAGGGCGGCTTCTACATGAAGATGCATCACCTGATCTCGGACGCCTGGACGATGGGGATCGTCACGCGGCAGGTGATCGACCTGTATTCAAAGATCAAGAAGGGCCTGGAGATCGACGAGACGCCCAACCCTTCCTATATCGAGCATTTGACCGCCAACGCCGCGTATGAGCAGTCGGCCCGGTTTGAAAGGGACAGGGAATATTGGGAGAAGAAATTTGAAAAGCCGCCGGAAATGACGTCGCTCAAGCCGCAGAAATCGGGCGCCGCCACAATCAAGGCCAGGCGCAAGACCCTCATCACTCCGCTGAAGCTGTCAAATAAAATCAGGGAATTTTGCTCCACGGAGCGGCTCTCCGTTTTCACGCTGTTCATGTCCGCGCTGTCAATCTACATCAACCGCGTGACGGGGATTGAGGATATTGTCCTGGGTACGACAATCCTAAACAGGACAAACGCCCGGGAGAAGGAAACGACGGGGATGTTTGTCAGCGTCGCGGCCCCGATACGCATTACCGTTGACGACCAACTGGACTTTAAAACGCTCTCCGGGATGATGCTGCGGGAGAACACGGAGGTCCTGCGGCACCAGAAATATCCGTACAACTATATCATCCGGGACTTAAAGAAGAAGCACAAGCTGGCCGGCCGGCTGTTTGACATCGTGCTCAATTATCAGAACCTGAAGTTCCGAAAAAACGAGTCGGACGAGGACTATGTGGCCAAATGGATATTCTCCGGCTATCAGGTGGAGTCCCTGGTCATCAGCATCAACGACCGGGAGGACGGCGGCAACCTGATCATCGACTACGATTTTTTAACCGACGTCTTCGACATCCGGGAGATTGAGTTTATCCACCAGCACATCATCAGCCTCCTGTGGCACGCCCTGGACAACCCGACAAAGAGCATATCCAAGCTGGATATGATTTCTGAAAAGGAAAAGCGGACGCTCCTCTATGAGTTTAACGACACCCGCGCGGATTACCCCGCGGACAAGACCCTCCATCAGATTTTTGAGGAGCAGGCTGAAAAGACGCCGGAACGGACCGCCCTTATCTTCAACGACAGGCGCATGACGTATGCCCAGCTGAACGAAAAGGCCAATCGGCTAGCGCACCGGCTGCAGGAGATGGGCGTCGGTCCGGACAAAATCGTCGGGATCATGGCATACCGCTCCTTTGAAATGATGGCGGGCATTATGGCGATCTTAAAGGCCGGTGGGGCCTACATGCCCGTGGACCCGGCGTATCCCGCCGAACGGAAAAGCTATATGCTGAAAAACAGCCAGGCCGTCCTGCTGCTGGCCCAGCATGACCTTAAAAGTACCGTCGATTTTGACGGGCCGGTCCTGGACCTCGACGACGACGGCAGCTACAGCGCGCGCGCGGACAACCCGGCTAACACCAGCGGGCCCAGGAATCTGGCGTATGTGATTTACACCTCGGGCTCCACAGGGAAGCCCAAGGGCGTCATGATCGAGCACACCAGCGCCGTCAACAGAATCAACTGGATGCAGAAAAACTATCCCCAGGGCGAGGAGAGCCGGATTATTCAGAAAACCACCTATTCCTTTGACGTGTCCGTCTGGGAGCTTTTCTGGTGGTTCTTTGCCGGTTCCACCCTGTGCCTGATCCGATCCGGCGAGGAAAAGGACCCGGAGGCCATGATCCGAGCCATCGAGGAGCACCGGGTCACGACGATGCACTTTGTGCCGTCGATGCTGGCCGTCTTCCTGGATTATGTTGAAAAGACCGGCGCCGCTAATAGGCTTAAATCCCTGGTCAATGTTTTCGCCAGCGGCGAAGCTCTGGCCATCGGGCAGGCGCGGCAATTTAACAGCCTGCTGTATGAGACAAACGGCACGCGGCTGACAAACTTGTACGGGCCCACGGAAGCCACCGTGGACGTGTCGTACTTTGAATGCTCCCCAACGCCGTCCCTCAACACCGTCCCAATCGGCAAGCCGATAGATAATATCAGCCTGTATATTATGGATAAAAACCTCAACCTGCTGCCGGTGGGGATACCCGGGGAGCTCTACATCGGCGGCGTGGGCGTCGCCAGAGGGTATCTGAACAACCCGGAGCTGACGGCTGAAAAGTTCATCAAAAACCCGTATAAGCCCGATGAGATTCTCTACAAAACGGGCGACAGGGCGCGATGGTACCCCAAGGGCGACATTGAGTTTTTAGGCAGAATAGATTTTCAGGTCAAGGTGCGCGGCTTCCGTATCGAGCTGGGCGAAATTGAAGAGCGGCTCATGTCCCACGAGTCGGTTCTGGAGGCGGCCGTCAAAGCGTTTCATGACGAGAACGGCATGGCGTTTCTGGCGGCGTACGTTGTGCCGTCCGGCGCTGTGGACGCCGACGAGCTCCGGCGGTACCTGTCGGAGCAGCTGCCGGATTATATGGTCCCGGCAAGCTTTGTGTTCCTCGACAAGATGCCCCTCAACAACAGCGGAAAGACGGACCGGAACGCCCTTGAAAAGCCCAGCTTCGTCGTCCCCGGCGGCGCTTACGAGCCGCCGGCCGACGCGCTGGAAGAAGCCCTGGTTGAGATATGGCAGAGAGCCTTAGGGCTCGGCCGCGTCGGCGTATTGGACGAGTACACGGCTTTGGGCGGCGATTCCCTCAACGCCATCCGGATCATCACGGAAGTCCATAAGGCGTTCGGCGCCGAGCTGTCGCCGAAGGCGATATTTGAATTAAAGACCGTCCGGGGGCTGGCGGCCCATCTGACGGCGGCGGGCGTTACGCCCTCGGACGCGCCGCTTCATATGACGCATATTCCGCCCGCGCCCAAGCGGGAGGCGTACGCCCTGTCGTCGGCGCAAAAGCGCCAGTTTATCCTCCGCCAGATGGGCGGCGGCACGAGCTACAACATGCCGGGCGGCCTGCTGATAACGGGCCCCCTGGACCGAAAACGCCTTGAGGACGCCATCCGGGCCATTATCCGGCGCCATGAGCCGCTCCGGACGAGCTTTGAGACGCGGGACGGCGAGCCCGTCCAGGTTATCCGCGAGGACGTCGGGTTTAACCTGGAGTACATGGAGGCGGAAAGCGTTGAGCAGGCGCAGCGCATGCTGGCGGATGATTTTATCCGGCCCTTTGATCTCGCTGCAGCCCCGCTCCTCCGCGTCCGCCTGGTAAGCTGCGGGGAAAACAATCATGTCCTGCTCTTTGACATGCACCATATCATCTCCGACGGCGAATCGATCAATATCCTGGCCGAAGAGCTCTCCCGCCTGTATGCCGGCATCCCGCTGCCGGAGCTGCCCGTTTCGTACAAGGATTATGCCGCCTGGCACAACGCGCTCCTTAAATCCGACAGGATGAAAAAACAGGAGGCGTACTGGCTTGGCAAGTTCTCCGATGAAATCCCCGTGCTCAACATGCCGGCGGATTTCCCGCGCCCGGCGGTGCGGAGCAACCGGGGCGACACGCTGCAGTATCAGCTGGACGGGGCGCTGGTCGGCGCCGTCAGAAAGCTGGCCGCAGAGACCGGCACAACGCTTTTTATGCTGCTGCTGGCGGCTTACTGCGTGCTGCTGTCCAGGTATACGGGGCAGGAGGACATTGTCATCGGCACGCCGGTGGAGGGCCGGCGCCACGCCGAGCTCCGCGGCCTGATCGGCATGTTTGTCAATACCCTGGCCATCAGGAGCATGCCCTCCGGGGACAAGACGTTTCTGGAGTTTTTGTCGGAGGTCCGCGGGGATTTGCTGGAGGCTTACGACAATCAGGATTACCCCTTCGAGGAGCTTGTTGAAAAAGCCGGCGTCAAACGCGACGTCAGCCGCAATCCGCTGTTTGACACCATGTTTATCCTGCAGAACATGGACCTGGCCGAGCTGTCGGCCGGGGATATCACCGCCCGGATGTTTAAACATGACGGCAAGACCGCAAAGTTTGACCTGGCCTTCGAGGCTTCCGAGAAAGACGGCGGGATCAACATCAGCGTCGAATACTGCACGGATTTATTCAAACGCGGGACAATTAAGCGCCTTATAACCCATTATGAATGCCTCCTGCGGGATATTGCCGCCAATCCGGCAAAAAAGCTTATGGATATTGAGATTATGCCGGAAGCGGAGCGCCGCCGGCTGCTGG
>JAJUHI010000173.1 GCA_029267955.1 Sporobacter termitidis
ACGCGTTACTCACCCGTCCGCCACTAAGAACACCCCGGTATTGCTACTAGGATGTCTCCGTTCGACTTGCATGTGTTAGGCACGCCGCCAGCGTTCGTCCTGAGCCAGGATCAAACTCTCAATAAATCGGTATCTAAACAAAACAGTTTCCCGTCTTGTTTAAATCTTCATTCATTGATCGCTAATCTCTTAGCTACTCAAAGTTTTTCTTCGTCAGCCCCACAGACGCTTACCGCGCCCGCGGGCCGACTTCTAGAGCCCTTTTCACTGGCAGGTTCATTTCTGAACCCGTCTTGGTGCGTTCTTTCTTACATTGTTTAATTTACAAGGTACAAAACCGCTCACTCCGCGAGCAGGTCCTGCTCACTTTATGAGACTTTTCGTCTTCCTCAGCGTCGCTTCGGTCGACTTCGCCGTAACTGGCGGACTTTAAGATTACCACATCGGGTATCCGTTGTCAAGCTCGAATTTATCAGTTTTCACTGGTATTTTCTGGCCCCGCGCCCGGCTCTCGCCCGGCGCGCCGGCAGACCGCTGCCGGGACCTTGTCCGCTCCCCCCGCCGCCGCCTTCCGGCCGCAGCGCGGATTCTTAGATTACCATCACGGGCCCTCCTTGTCAACCCTCTTTACCTTGGTAAGTTCAGGTCGACTCGTCCGCCGCTCCGGCTCTCCCGCATCCTCTCTTGAAGACGCTCCGTTAATATACACTATCTCCTACCGCCTGTCAACCCCCTTTTCGACTCTTTTTTAAGAGAAAATCTCCGGCTGCATTTTGCCGGTTTTCGCATGGCCGAAGCGGTAACAAAACAGCCTCCCCGCAAGGCTTAAAACGGGGAGGCTGGCTCGATACTGACGTATTATAGTTAAGGTGTCAGCGGTAGATGATGTCGTCTCTTTCGGGGCCGACGGAGATATAGCGGATGGGGCAGTCGATTTCCCGCTCGATATACTCGATATACTCCTGGGCCTGTCTGGGCAGGTCGGCGTACCGGCGGATGCCGGTGATGTCCGTCCCCCACCCGGGCATGGCGGTGTATACCGGTTTGGCCCTGTCTAAGAGCGGCGTAAACGGGAAGTTGGTCACAATCTCCCCGTCCAGCTCGTACGCCTTGCAGATGGGAATCTCCTTCATGTAGGACAGGCAGTCGATTTTCGTCAGGGCAATCGCGGTGGCCCCCTGCATCCTCACGCCGTACCGCGTGGCCGGGATGTCAATGGGGCCCACCCGCCGGGGTCTGCCGGTGGCCGCGCCGTACTCGCCGGCGATTTGACGCAGCTCTTCCGCCTGCTCGCCGAACCACTCGGCCACAAAGGGGCCCTCGCCCACGCAGGTTGAAAACGCCTTGACGATGCCGAGCACCTCGTCCACCTTTAAGAACGGCGCGCCCGAGCCCAGCGGCGCGTAAGCCGCCAGGGGCGACGAGGACGAGGTATAGGGGTAGATGCCGAAATCGATGTCCCGCAGGGCGCCAAGCTGCGCTTCAAACATGACGCTCTTGCCGGCTTTTGAGGCCTCGTACAGATATTCGCTGGTGTCGCAGATAAACGGCTTTAACGGGCCCCCGTAGGTTTCCGCCCAATGGAGCATCTCCTCCAGGGTGTAGGTCTTGGCGCCGTACACCGCCTTCAGATAGAGGTTTTTCCACTCCAGGATGCCTTCCAGACGCTTTTTGAAAACCTCCGGCAGCAGCAGCTCGCCCATCTGGATGCCTTTTTTCTGGTATTTGTCCGCATAAACGGGCGCGATGCCCCGTTTTGTGGAGCCGTACCTGGCGCCGGCCAGGCGCTCCTCCTCCAGCGCGTCCTGATCCTTGTGGAAGGGGAAGACGATAATGGCCCTGCTGCTTATTTTAAAGTTGTCGGGCGTGATGCGGACCCCGCGGTCCCGCAGGGACTGCATTTCCCCCGACAGATGCTCCAGGTCGATGACGGTGCCGTTACCCAGGATGTTGACGGTTCCTTCGCGAAAAATGCCGGAGGGAATCAAGTTAAGCGCAAACTTACCGTATTGGTTGACAACCGTGTGGCCGGCATTGCTGCCGCCCTGATACCGGACAACGATATCGTACCGGTCCGCCAACAGGTCGATCATGCGGCCTTTCCCTTCGTCACCCCAGTTTACTCCGACAACTGCGCAGTTGGACATATGAACCTCCATTCCGCCGATGCTGTACGGCAGCTGTTTCAGCGGGAAAAATCGATGCCTTTTTCAGCATGCTGATTCTACATGAATTTCAGGATGAAGTCAAACCTGCGGCCATAAAAAATTCAGGGGCTTTGTTAGCCGCCTGAATTTTTGCCGTCAGCTGTACGTATTGATGATCAGCCGCGCCGTGTCGGCAGCTTTGGTGCCCGTATCCATGCTGCGCCGCTGGATAAACCGGTGCGCCTCCTCCTCGGTCATGCCGTTTCTGGTCATGAGCAGCTCCTTGGCCCGGTTGATGTCGGCGGTGTCTTTTTCAGACCGCCGGGGCGGCTGTGATCTATAGTATTTCTCCTGCATCTGCAGGAGCATACGCACGGAGGATACCAAATCGCCTTTCGTAAATGGCGTGGGCAGCTTAAAAATGTTGTCGCTCCGGCACAGATTGAGATGCTGCGGCGACGCTATGGCTAAAATCAGCGCCAGGCTCCCCAAATCGTATGCCAGGTCTGAAACCGTCATCTCCGCGAGCTTGTAGCCGCACACCACGATGCCGCCGCTCATTTTCCGGATAGCCCGGATGGCTTCCGCGCCGGACCGGCAGCTGACGCTGACGCTCAGGCCGTTGGCTTCCAGCATCTCACGAATGCGATTTCTGTTGTTTTCGTTTTCAAAAGCGACGACGATATTCGCCATACCGTCACCCCCTGTCCCGCCGAATTAACGCAAGCCCCCTTTGCCTTGCTTAATAGCTGATAAAATACTTGTTGATTTCCCAGTCGCTGACCTGCGTGCGGTATTCGTTCCACTCCGCCTGCTTGCCGTTGATGTAATGGGTCAGGACGTGCTCGCCCAGGGTCTCCTTGATCAGGTCATCCTTTACCAGCTCGCCAATGGCCTCCTCCAGCGAACCGGGCAGGCTGCCGATGCTCTTTTCCAGCCGTTTGGCCGGGCTCATCTCGTAAATGTTCTCCGTAATCTCCGCAGGCGGCGTCAGCCCCCTTTCGATGCCGTCCAGGCCGGCCGCCAGACAAACCGCCAGCGCCAGATACGGGTTGCAGGTCGGGTCGGGATTGCGCAGCTCCACCCGGGTGGCCTGCCCTCTGGACGCGGGGATGCGGATGAGCGTGCTGCGGTTTGAGGCCGACCAGGCGATATAGCAGGGCGCCTCATAACCCGGAACCAGGCGTTTATAGGAATTAACCAGCGGGTTTGTGATGGCGCACATGCCCTTGACGTGGGTCAGCAGCCCGGCGATGAAGCCCAGGGCCTCCTTGGACAGGCCCTTGTGTCCGTCGGCGTCGTAGAAGACATTCTTGCCGTCCCGGAACAGCGACATGTTGGTGTGCATACCGGAGCCGTTGACGCCGTAGACCGGCTTCGGCATAAAGGTGGCGTGCTGCCCGTTTTTCTGGGCCAGCGTTTTTACCGCCAGCTTAAAGGTCATGATATTGTCGGCCGCTTTCAGCGCCTCGGCGTATTTGAAATCGATTTCATGCTGGCCGGCGGCCACCTCGTGATGGGACGCCTCGATCTCAAACCCCATCTCCTCCAGGGCCAGGCAGATTTCCCGGCGGGTGCCCTCGCCCCGGTCCAAGGGGCCCAGGTCAAAGTAGCCCGCATCGTCGTCGGTCTTTGTAATCGGATTTCCCCGCTCGTTGGTCTGGAAAAGGAAAAACTCGCATTCCGGCCCGACGTTGAAGGTATAGCCCATATCGGCGGCCTTTTTCAGCACCCGGCGCAGGACATAGCGCGGATCTCCCACGAAGGGGGTCCCGTCCGGGTTGTAGATATCGCAGATCAGCCGGGCAACCTTCCCGAACTGGGGACGCCAGGGCAGAACCGAAAAGCTGTCCAGATCCGGGTAAAGGTATTGGTCGGATTCCTGGATGCGCACAAAGCCCTCGATGGAGCTGCCGTCAATCATGATCTGGTTGTTGACCGCTTTTTCAATTTGCGACGCCGTAATCGCCACGTTTTTCAGCTGGCCGAAAATGTCGGTAAACTGCATGCGGATGAACTTGATGTCGTTCTCGCGTACGATTGAGATGATGTCTTCCTTCGTGTACCTGCTCATTATGCGTCTCCTTTCGGAATTCATAATACTGTCGGCCGGTGGTATAGACTGATTATGATTTACAGTAGTATATCGCTTACCGCTCGCCGGAAATACGCGCTTTAATCATTATAAAACATGGAAGGGCAAACGGAAACCCGTGCTGACGGCTCCTTTGCCCTTCTTTAAAAAATTATACTGCGCCGCTTCTTACCATGTCAATAACGTCCCTGTTCAAATTATAACATTCCGGCCCTGCCGGTTTGTTTATTTTTTTGAAAAAACCGGCAATTCCACAGGCATTTACGGCCTCCCGG
>JAJUHI010000174.1 GCA_029267955.1 Sporobacter termitidis
CGCATGACCGCCGTGGCGCAGGAGGTCATGTCCTTCTTTTTGTCCGTGGCCTTGATGTTGGGGGCGTACTTGCCGCTGATTTCCCGCAGGCCGCCCTCCTCGAAGTAAAACCGGATTTCGCAGTTGTAGATCTCATAGCCGCTCCAGACGGCCACCGCCGCCACCGTCTCCATCCCCTCTGATACCCCGTCGCCGGCGCCGTCGAGGATTTTCGCGTCGATGCGCATGGTCGCCAAAAGCTTGCGGGCGGCGCTTTGCGCGTCCGCCGCGCCGCGCTCCTGTGCCTGTGTGAATATGATATGGAACTCGCCGCCGTTTTTGAAAACGGCCTGGCCCTTTTCTCCCGTGTAGCTGTAGTTGTTGCCCTGCACGGTCATGACGGTGGCGCCCAGCAGCGTGTTGGCAAGCCGCTGCTCCGTCTGGATATCCCGGACCGACTCCAGGGCGTACATTTCGCCGCCCTCCCGGATGTTCCGGATATCCAGCGTGATGCCGCTGCGCTCCAGCACCGTCTCAAGGTCCCGGTGCATTTGCAGCCTGTTGCCGTAGTCGGCGGCCAAGCCGACAAACCAGAAGGCCAGAAACAGGGCGTTGACGGCTATAAGCGCCCAGATCACGATGTTTTTGATATGCGTTATTTTCATATCAACCCTCCGGCTCGGCCCACCGGCGAACCCAGCAGGGGCTGAGGCGGACCCAGCTGCCGCCGCTGTCCGGATAACAGAGCATAAACGGCCCGTCCGACGCCGCCGACACCTGCAACTCCGGCATCAGCGCCTCCTGCTCGTCGGAGATGTTGTAGCTCCTGTAGCGCAGCGTCATTTCGGCGATCTTCCCGTCGCGGACGGTGACGACGGCGGCCGCGCCGTCCCGGTACAGCTGGACGACGCCCCCGGCCACGATATACCGGAAGCGCACCTTGTACCCGCCGTCGCTGTCGGCGCTGATTGATTCATAGCAGACAACCGCGTCGCCGCAGTAGCGGGCGATGGAGCCGGCCACGGCGCGCCGGGCGATCTCGATGACCTCGCCCTCCGTCATCGGCTCCTTGGGCTGGCCGCCGGTTTCCCGCAGCCGGTAAATAGCCGTGCCGTCCGTGGGGTTGAACTTCAGTGTGAATTCGTTGTCGATATAGGTCTCGGCGCCGGACCCGTCGGGGTCCGGATAGCTCAGCTGGTCGGTAATGCCCAGGTCCTCTAGCGCCAGGGAGACGACGGCCTCGTCGTCCAGGGGATTGTCGGCATAGACAACGCGGTGCAGCGTCACATCCGGCATCAAGAGCGCGTACGGGTCCCGTGGCGCCGGCGCGCCGTCCACCTCAAAGGCGAATACGGCGCTGTTGACGCCCAAAGAATCCGTCACCTGCCCCAGGCTGCCGTTAATCGATGTGTTGGCGGTAAAGAAATACCCGGTATCGCTCTGCTGAAAATAAAGCCGCACAATGCCGCCGCTCTCCGCTATGCACAGGCGGCGGGTCTCCATTTCGCCCCAGTCGGCCGCAATTTCCGTGCCGAGCCAGCCGGCCAGAACGGAGATTTTCACAGGGGTCAGATATTCAAAATAGATGCCCTGGGACAACAGGGCCTTCCGCCAGGCGTATTCGTCGATTTTATACGGCGGCGAGGCGGTGTCGAAGGCCTCGCTCATGGCCAGAACCGACTGCTCGTAGAGGGCGTCCAGCGCCTGCGTGTCGTAACGGGCGCCGTAGTGCAGCCCCGCCGCGTTTGTGGCGGCCGCCGTAACGGGCCTTGCCGCCTCCCGGGTCTGGGCCTCCGCGGCGGCCCGGTCCGGGTCCGAGGGGGCGCCGGCGTGCCCGGACAGAAGCGTTGTCAGTACGCTTAAATCGCCGGAGGTATTGCCGAAAAGGCGCGATTGCCAGCCGAGCACAACCGCGCTGAGGATCAGGACGATGATAAGGGCGTTTTTCAGCTTTTCACGCATGGCTTATTCTCCGCACAACGCCTACGCCCACTGCTCGCCGCCGGGCTGCCGCTTGCCGGCGGGCCCGCTCACGGGCAGCACGACGGTGACGGTCGTCCCCTCGCCGGGGGTGCTTTCGATCAGGATATCGCCGCCGTGCCGGGTGATAATCTCCCGGGCGATGGAAAGCCCCAGGCCCGTCCCGCCGGACTCCCGGCTGCGGGCCTTGTCCACCCGGTAAAACCGGTCGAAAACACGGGGCAGGTCCTCCGCCGGGATGCCGATGCCGTTGTCCTTGATGCGGACCCATGCCTTGTTGTCGGTCTGGCCGCCCGTGATGCTGATGGCGCCGCCGTCGGGCGTGTACTTGATGGCGTTGGTTAAAATGTTGATCAGCACCTGCTCAATCCGCGCCCTGTCGCCAACGATCGTCGGCAGGTCGTCCGTGGATTCCAGCGTGACGGTGTGGCCGTGCTTTTTCGCCTCCAGCGCGATGGCGTCGTGGGTATCGCGGACCGACTGACCCAGCGAGAACTCCTCGGCCACGAGCTTGCTGTTGCCGGCGTCAAAGCGGGACAGCTCCAGGAGGTCCTGCACAATTTTCGTCATCCGGTCGCTCTCGTTGAGGATGACGTGGAGAAAGTCGATTTCCGTATCCCGGGGGATATCCTGATAATCCGTCAGCGTTTCGGCGTAGCTGCGGATGCTTGTCAGTGGAGTGCGCAGCTCGTGGGACACGTTGGCCACGAACTCCCGCCGCAGGGCCTCGGACTTTTTGATCTCCTCCAGCGTGACCTTCAATTGGCGGGCCATGTTGTTGAAGGTGGCGGCCAAAATGCCGATCTCGTCGTCGGACTCCACGGCTAGCTCCCTGGAAAAATCGCCGTCGGCAATCGCCTCGGCCGCCTTTGTCATGCCGATGATGGGCGCCAGCAGCGTCTTGGACAGGATATAACTCAGCGCGGCGGAGATCACAAGCCCCACGACTACGGCCTGGATAATCAGCGTCACCAGCTCCCGCGTCAGGTTCTGGACCGTCTGTTTGTTGTCCCGGATGTAGATAATATACCGGACCGCGCCGTCCGCGCCCTTCAGCGGCACCGCCACGTCCATATACGACGCATATGCGTTGCCGGTGAGGACGTTCCCCCCGGTCACAATCGCCTTGAGCAAATTTGGCGTTATCTCAAGCCCGGAACCGTCCTCCACGGAGCCGGCCAGAAACCGGCCCGTGGCGCCTTCGAGAATGTAAAAGTTTCTTGTCCCGGTGTCGATGCCAAGCTGGCCCTTCAGCGCCTCCAGGACGCCCAGGAGGCTGCCGACGGAGTCCTCCTGGGCCGCGGCGGCCTCCCTGAGCGCCGAGGCGAGGATTTTGTCGTTGAAGGTGCTTGTCATCTGGTCGAAAAACTCGTTGGTATAAAAGCGCTGCACGCCGCGGATCAAAAAGACGCAGACGACGGTCATAAGCAGCACGATGAGGAGAAACATAATAAAAACGAATTTCCAGCGCAGGCTTTTGTTCATACCCCTTCTTCTCCCCTGTGTCGTGTTTGATGCCGCCTTATGTACCGGTCAGCCCTCGTAATAATAACCGACGCCGCGTTTTGTCACGATGTACTCGGTGGTCGCGCCAGCCTGCTCGAATTTGGCCCGCAGGCGCCGGACGGTCACGTCCACGGTCCGCAGATCGCCCAGATAATCGTACTGCCAGACCCGCCGCAACAGCTCCTCTCTGGAAACCACGCGCCCGGGCTGGGCGTAAAGGAAGCTGAACAGTTCAAACTCCCGCTGGGTCAGCTCGGCGCATTTGCCGTTGATGTAGACGTCGTAGCGCTCCGTGTCCACCACAATGCCCTCGGTTTTGATATCCTCCGTCTGCCGGTCGGGGGCCGTCCGCCGGATATTGGCCTTGACCCGGAGCATGACCTCCTGCATGACAAAGGGCTTTGTGATATAGTCGTCGCACCCCAGCTCGAGGCCGTGTATCTTCTCCGTATCCTCCGAGCGCGCCGTGAGCATGATGATCGGCGTTTTGTAATCCTTCTGCCGGATCTGATTGCAGACATCAAAACCGCTGAGCTTCGGCAGCATCACGTCCAGGAGGATCAGGTCGGGCGAAGCCTCCTTATAAATGGCCAGCGCCTGCTCGCCGTCATAGGCGGTCAGCACCTGGTAGCCCTCCTTTTTCAGGTTGAAGCCCAGGATATCGGCAATATTTTTCTCATCATCGACGACAAGGATGGTTTTGCTCAACTAAAACGCTCCTCTTCTTTGTTTTTCAGATAGACCATTGCTTTGTAGATACCGACGATTGTCTTCCCGTCGCGGATCTCGCCGGACATGATTTTTTCTTCCAGCTCCCGAAAGGTGTATGTCTCCACGCTGAGAAACTCGTTCTCGTCCGGGTGCGCCTCACCGCCCTCCAGGGCCGTTGCAAGATACATGTGCAGAATCTCCTGTGAAAAGCCGGGAGAGGGATACATCGGCCCCAGGTACACCAGCTGCCCCGCGGAGCAGCCCGTCTCCTCGGACAGCTCCCGCAGCGCGCAGTCGTGCGGATCCTCGCCGGCCTCCAGCTTGCCGGC
>JAJUHI010000175.1 GCA_029267955.1 Sporobacter termitidis
AAATTGCATGGCCTCATTATACCACACTCGTTATTAAAAAAACAGTTGGTCACAGTAAGTTTACATATCGCCGTCAATAGTCGAAGGCGCTGCCGCCGATGAATTCCCGCAGGATGGAATCGGCGGGCACGAGGTCCGGGTCGATTGGGTGGAACATCTGGCAGGCGTTGCGTATTTCGCAGATCACGTCGTATTTATCGGAATCCACCGGTATCTTGTCGAGGATGCCGTGGCTAAACTGCTTCATGACGGAAATCTCATAAGGCAGCGCCGAGTCGATCATGAAATCCGCCGAGTCCTTGTAGGGCAGGATGTTGACGCGCTCGGCCCTGAGGATGTTGTCCCACATGGACAGCGTAAACGCCGGATCGGCGCCCCGGAAAAAAGTATCCCGCACCAAGCGCCGGACAAGCCGCAGGTCCTCGCTGCGCAAAAGGATTTTGCCCTCGTGGGCGATGCTTAAAAGCGGACTGACGTAGAGCTTATAGGCCTCGGGGTATGCACCCGCGATTTGGTCGTTGAGCGCATGAATCCCCTCAAAAATCGCAAAATCGTTTTTACCCAGGCGCATGGGGGTATACCGTGAAGGATCGCGCGCCTGTTGGACGAAATTAAAGTGGGGGATTTGTATTTCCTCGCCGGCGGCAAGCTTTACAAAGTGCTCGTGGAGCAGCTCCATGTCCAGACACTCGGGGGATTCGTAATCGATCTCCCCGGTGGCGGTCCTCGGCGCGGTTTCCGGGTCGACGGTTTTAAAGTAATTGTCAAGAGAAATGATGTAGGCGTTCATGCCCAGCCGCTTAAGGTCTTGTTGCAGCTTTTTTGCCGTCGTCGTCTTGCCGGAGGCGGAGGGGCCCGAAATCAGCGCGATGGGGCTGCGGTCCATGTTGTAAATCAGCCCGTCGGCGGCCTTCCGGATGCGCGAGTTTAAATACCGTTCGCTGTCCGCGACATATTCATCCGGCTTGTCTTTGATCAGATTGTTTATTACCGTGAGGTCGTATGTCATAAAAACTCCATTCAATATGAAGCGGCGCGACGCTGTGGGTTATCCGTTACCGCTGTAAAACCGGACGATGTGCGATTTTCCGGCCACAATACCGTCGATCCCCTCCACATATTCGTAGGGGTATTTTTTATTGAATACTCTTTCGATTTTCCCGTCGTCCGGGCGCACCAGCTTCGTCACGCCGCCGCCGCCCAGTGCCAGGATGGTGGAAAGCTCTTCCATGATGAGGATGTTGTACAGGCTTTCATGGCCCGGCAGACACCAGCCCACGTTTTCAAAACCGCCGGACATGTATTTCTGGCGGTAGAGGTAATAGGGCCGGTAACCGGCGCGCCGCAGCTGTTTTTCGGCGTCGTCCAGCATCAGGGAAACCGTTTGGCCGTCCGGCAGCGGCGTTTGCTCCAGGGTGAGGCGCGTCCCCTTTTTCAGCGACAGGGTGTGCACGGTAACATTCTCCGGCCGCAGCGCCAGAACGTCTTCCAGCGTCTTGTGGAAAGACGGCGCCGTGTCGCCCGGCAGTCCGGCGATCAAATCCATGTTAATAGTACCGATGCCGGCCGCCCGCGCCTCATGAAAGGCCCTGATTACATCCTCCGCCGTGTGCCTGCGCCCGATGGCGCAGAGCACCGCGTCGTTCATGGACTGCGGATTGATGCTGGTGCGCGTCACGCCGTTTGCGGCAAACACCCGGAGCTTATCCGGCGTGATGGTATCCGACCGCCCGGCTTCCACGGTGTACTCCCGGACGTTTTTAAGGTCAAAGGCTGAGGAGAGCTTCTTCAAAAGCGCGTCCAGCTGCTCTGACGACAGGGTGGTGGGCGTGCCGCCGCCGATGTATACCGATATAACGGAAAGGCCCAGCTCCCGGACGATGCCGGCCACCGCGTCAATCTCCCGGTGCAGCGCCTCCAGGAAAGGGGGGATGAGCTTCATGGATTTTTCAACGCTGCGGCTGACAAAGCTGCAGTAGTGGCAGCGGGTCGGGCAGAAGGGAATCCCGACATACAGCGCGATATCGCCGGGGCGGAGGGCCTCCTTGACCGCAAGGCCCGCCCGGGCCGTATCGAGGGTGAGAGCGGCGCGCTCCGGGGAGACGAAGTATTCCTTCTCGAGCCTCCGTTTTGTCTCGGCTGCGGAATGGCCGCTTTCCAGCAGCTTTGTGGCGATTTTGCCGGGCCGGATACCGGTGAGGGCGCCCCACACCGGCCGGTTGCCGGTATGCCGGACGGCCGCTTTGTAAAAAGAGAGCTTGATGATTTTCTGCAAAAGCCGGTCGGTAACGAGCTTGCCGGTCAGCTGGCTGCGGCGGACCCGGGAAATCCCTCTATACGAGACGCCGCCGGCTGTAATATCCACGGACGTAATGTCCGTTACCGCCGTTGCAAATTCCGCCCCCATCCGGAGCGTTACAACGGCGGACAGCGTGTCCGGCGTCGCCTGGGAATCCGACGGCGCCGCGTAAACCGGATGCTCGCCGGGATACAGCATCAGCATGATCTGCTCCACGGCGTATTTGTAATCGTGTCCTTTAAGCGTCAGTTTCATGTGCCGGGGTTTTCTTCGGCGGCGTACTTCATGTAGGTGTTAAACCGGCGCTCCCTGTCCAGGTTGGTGGTGTCCATATGGCCGGCATACACCTCATAATTGCCCTCCAGACTGTACAGGCGGCGCAGCGAGCGCAGAAGCAGATGGATATTGCCCTCGCCCAGGTCCGTCCGCCCGGCGCTGTCCCGGAAAAGCGTGTCGCCGGTAAACAGCGCGTTTTCGCACCGGAGGGTGACCGAGCCGGGGGAGTGGCCCGGGGTTTCCAGCACGTCAAAGGTCAGATTGCCGACCTTGATGATATCGCCTTCCTTGTAAAAGTGGACATCCGGGTCCGCCGGCAGCTTGAACTGGTCAACGCCGTCGGTGACGGCGTCGTTCCGGTGGATCCAGATAAGGGCGCCGGTGGCTTCCCGGACGGCTGCCGCCGCCAGGCGGTGGTCAAAATGCCCGTGGGTGAGAAAAATCGCATCGGCGGTCAGCCTGTTCGACTCGAGGTAATCGAGGATCGTATTGGACTCGTCTCCCGGGTCGATGACGGCGCACCGAAGCGTTGTTTCGTCGGTGACAATATAGCAGTTGGTTTCTATCTGTCCGACAACAAGCGTTTTAATCAGCATTTGGCTACTCCTTATTTCATACTATCCGTATCTATCAGAATGGTGACGGGACCGTCGTTGACGGAGGCCACCTTCATATGGGCGCCGAAGACGCCGGTTTCGGTGTGGAAGCCGGCATCCCGGCATGTTTTCACAACAAGCTCGTAGAGCGGGACGGCAATCTCGGGCCGCGCGGCGCCTGAAAAGCCGGGCCGGCGGCTTTTGATGTCCGCGTACAGGGTAAACTGGGGCACAATCAGGAGGCTTCCGCCCACCGCGGCGAGATTTAAGTTCATTTTGCCTTGCGCGTCCTCAAATATCCGCAGGCCCGTCACCTTGTCGGCCAGACGGACGGCGGTATCGGCCGTATCATGGGGCGCGATGCCGAGCAGCACCAAAAGGCCCGTTCCGATTTCGCCCGTCACGTTCCCGTCGACGGTGACGGAGGCGGAAGTGACGCGGGTAACAACAGCGCGCATAGAGCTTTATCCATCTCCTCGCTTGATTTCGAGCACGCCCGGTATTGACGACAGGCGGGCGATGGCCGTCATCAGCTCCTCCAGGTTTTTGACCTCGATCACAACCGATACCGACGTAACGCCGCCCACGTCTCTGGCCGCCAGAGATGTCATCTTGATTTTCAGGCCGTTGAGGATGGTTGCCACATCCACCACCACGCCGCTGCGCTCCCGGACGGAGAGATACAGCGCCGTGGAATAGATATCCGTTTCCGTGTTGGCCCAGGTCACGCGGACCCACCGGCCGGCCTCCTGAGGGTCCTGGGAGGATTTGATGTAGTTTTTGCAGTCCTTCCGGTGGACGGATACGCCGAAGCCGCGGGTGATAAAGCCGATGGACGGGTCGCCCGGCACCGGCGTGCAGCAGCGGGCAAATTTGACAAGACAGTTGTCGATGCCCTCCACCAGTATACCGTGGATCGGCTTGAGCTTTTTGTCGGACTTAAACTCATAGGTCAGGCCGTCTGCTTCATCCTTTTTCTTTGTGCGGTCGATGGTCCGCAGTTCGTCCCGGATGCGGTTGACGGCTTTCTGCGCGGACATCCCGCCGTAACCGATGGCGGCATATAGTTCATCCAGGGACGGGAAGGCGAGTTTTTTCAGAAGGCGCGGCAGGACGTCGTCCTTTGTCAGGTCCGACATCTGGAGCCCCACGCGCTTGAGCTCGGATTCAAAGGCCAGCTTGCCGTGGGCGATGTTCTCCTCGCGCTTTTCCTTCTTGAACCACTGGCGTATCTTGTTGCGGGCTTCCGGGCT
>JAJUHI010000176.1 GCA_029267955.1 Sporobacter termitidis
ACTCATTCGGCGCCTGGATAATATTGAGGCCGGGCTTTAAAGTGAGCGTGTCGTTTTGAAGCCTGCCAAACGACGCGGCCAGACGTTTAATCATCATGCCTCATATTCCTCCCGGTTATCGAGAGCCGACAGGCCATAGCGCACAGCGCGGACGATGAGGTCCTTTTCGCTGTCGTCGGCGGCGTCGTATTTTTCCTTCAGGCGGCGGATAAAGATGCCGCGTAGCGTATCGTCGCCGGCGTCCGCCCAGATATCCCGGGCCGGCCGCGTCATATCCTGTATGGTCGTGTGGAAAAACCGGTCGGAGAGCGCCTCATACAGGCGCGCCAGGTCTGGCGTGCCGTCCGTTTCGCCGGTGAGAATAACGCGGCAGATATCCCGGCCGGCGCCGGCCGGCAGCGCGGCGGCGACGGCGGCAAAAATATCCGAAGCGCCCGTCACGTCGACAGCGCAGATATCGTACCTTCTGCTGCTCGTGGGGATAAACTCAAGATTGCAGCCGGACTTGTCCACCGTGCCCGTGAGAATGCCCTTTTCGCCCGTCTCGTCAAAGCCGCGGCCCTCCGGGCAGCCGGGGTAGGCGTAATAGGTATTTCCGGCTTTTTTGACGCCGTTGAAGGTATGTATATGGCCCAGAGCCAGATAGTGCAGGTTTGAAGCGGCGATATCGGCCTCGCGTATATGGTTGTACACATCGCCTGTTAAATCGCCGTGCAGGACCATCAGGTCGAGATAGCCGCCCTTCGGGTCCTCGTTCCGGTCCGGCACGCGGAAGCCTGTTAAAAGCGGCCTGCTCTGCACATCATTAAAGCCGGCGCCCCAGACGCGGCAGCCCAGCTCCGGGAGCGTAAAGCAGCCGATCAGCGGGGAGGTGAAGATGTGGACGTTGTCCGGGAACTTCATGGAGGCGTAAGGCGATTTGGGGCAGTAGTAGTCGTGGTTGCCCGGCGCGATGAAGATGTCGGCCTTGATTCTGGAAAAGGTCCGGTACAGGACTTCCTGGGTTTCGTAATAGGAGGCCGCGCTGTCCAAAAGGTCGCCGGCCAGGAGTACAAGCTGCACACGCTGCTCCTCGGCAATATCGGCGATACGGTCAAGAAGCGCCCGCTGTTCCTGCCGCCGGATGCGCGCTTTATCGGCGGGGAGGGCTTCAAAAGGGGAGTCCAGATGCAAATCGGCGCAATGCAAAATGCGTACAGGCAATTCGGTCACCCGCCTATCTGTAACAATAAATTACAATAGCTTGTATACTCGGGCTATTATAAAACAAACGATTACAAAAAGAAACACGCGGTGCTAATCTTTGGTAAAACTGACGTCCGTCCGTCAATAAAATATGCCACATAAGAGGGCTTGTTTGTGTAATTTATATAAAAATAATGGGAAATACTTTAGCAAATATTTCCTACGGCGTTCTTTAAAGACTGTTGTTTTATACAAAATGTAAACCGGGCGGCAGAACGCACATCTGCCGCCCGGCAACAAAATATGGGGTTATGATAAGGTTTTGGGACTATATCTGCACGGATCATCCGTCAAGCGGCCGGTTACTCCTCCTCCAGCCACGGAATCTCCAGATGGATGCCCCCGTCGGGGTCCTCGACGATATACCGGCGCAGGCCAAAAAACAGGCCGACGGCGGTGATGATGAAGGCGAGGATCAAAGACAGCAGGACCGTGATGAGTATTTTCAGAGGCCGCCTGCTTTTATAGGTTTTCGGCGTTTTACGTTTCATGGCTCACCGGCGGGCCTCAAGGTCGGCGAACATGGAGATTCTGCGGGCGTGGCGGCCGCCCTCGAAGGGGGTATCAAGAAACGTGTCGATGATGCGCAGCGCGAGCCCTGGGCCGATCACCCGGGCGCCCAGCGCCAGAATATTGGCGTCGTTGTGCCGCCGCGTCATCTCCGCGGAGTAGGTGTCGGAGCAGACGGCCGCCCGGATGCCGTTGATTTTGTTGGCGGCGATGCTCATGCCGATACCGGTGCCGCAAATGAGTATCCCCAGCGCGCACTCGCCGGAAACGACGCTCCGGGAGACCGACTCGGCGATAACGGGATAATCGCAGCTGTCCTCGGAATATGTCCCGAAATTCTTGCAGTCGATGTTTTTTTCCTTCAAGTGGGCGATCACGGTCTGCATGAGGGCGTATCCGCCGTGGTCACAGCCGAGAGCTATCATGATAAACAACCTCCAGAGGGTGATAAATTTGCTGCGCGTCAGAAGGGCCAGGCGGTCGGTATCCAGCGCAGGAAGTATCTGGTGTAAATTTCTGACACCGGTACGCCGGTGATGACGGGATAAAAGGCGCCGAACAGGAAAACCGAGGCGGCGGTCAGCCCGAAAACCGCCAGCTTGTACCGGCCCCGGCCCCGCTCCCAGATGGTGTTGAGGACATGGGACAGCGCCAGTATGAGAAACAGGGTGCTGGGGAAGTAGTGGTAGATAAACACGACGCGGGAGATGAACAGCCACGGCAGCAGCTGGGATAAATAGCCGATCAGGATAAACAGCGCCTTGCCGTCCTTATGCAGGAAAAACCGGAAGCCCATGGCGATGATGGCCATAAAGCCGCCCCACCAGACAAGGGGATTGCCGAAAGCGGCAAAGGACGACTTTATCCCAGAAGCCGGGTAGCTTCTGTAATAGAGGATGGGGCGGGCGTCGGTAATCCACTGCCACCAGACCGAAGAATAGCTGTGGGTTGCTTCCAGCTGGCTGTGGTAACGGAACATGAAGGTCTGGTTGTCCCAGATGAGCCGGTAGAAATCCGGGTTCCACAGCATGCCGTCCTTAAGGCGCATGCCGGCGATGATGCCGTTGGGTATATAGCTTAAGCAGTAGATGACGGCGGGGAGAGCAATATAGAAGGCAAAGGCGGACAGGAGCGTTTTCACCAGGAGCCCCAAATAGCCCGGGATCTCGTTTTCCTTATAATACCGGCCCCACATGACAAGGCGGAGCAGGAACAGCGCCAACAGACCGGCGCCGGCGTAAACAACCGTCCACTTGCAGGCGCAGCCGATGCCGAAAAAGAGCCCCGACAGCGCCAAATTCGGCAGCGTTTTTATAAATCTTGCCTCGGGGCTGCCGGTCATATACCGGTACATAAAGAAATAGGCCAGGAGGATGAACATGACGCCGTAGGTGTCGATGGTGGCAATGCGCGTCTGCACAAAGCGCATGAAATCCATACCGAACAGCGTCGTCCCGCAGACGGCGATTTCCGTTTTGCCGAACATGTTTTTCAGGAAAACATAGAAAATGGGCAGCATCAGGACGCCGAAGAGCGTCCCCATGAAACGCCAGCCGAAGGGCACCATCCCGAACAGCTGTATGCCGACGGCGATGATCAGCTTGCCCAGCGGGGGATGGGTCGTCTCGTAGGCTTTTTCACCCTGGAGGTATTCGTAAGCCGTCCGGCCGTGGTAGATTTCGTCAAAGTACATGCTGTTCATGTAGCTGGGGGCTTCGGGGATGAGGTCCTGCTCGTCGGTCAGCGCCGGCGCTTCGGAGGTGAAATCATCGGGAGAGAGCCTGTCGCCGGCTTTCGTATACAGGGCAATTTCACCCAGAGCCAGCGGCGTCTTGTCGGCGGTGATCCGGATATACGTGGCGGGGCCATTGTCCTCGTTGACGTCGGCGTACAGCCATTTGAAAAGGTCGGAGTAGGGCTGATTCATGGCCGACTCTTTGTCGCCTTTGGGATTCTGGCGCTGCCAGTCGACGCCGTCGGCGGAAAACTCCAGGGTGTAGCTGCCGGTCCACAGGCCGGTGTAATACATCACCCCGCCGATTTCGGTGGGATTGTTCAGCGTGATGACGGTAGACGGGCGGTCCGAGGTGAACCGGTGGAAGCTTTCCGGCGCCGTCAGGTCGCCCAGCTTGAAGAAGCCCAGAAAAGCGCAGACGGCGGTGATAAGCGCCATCGGGAGGATATCCCGGCGCGCCATCCTGTGCCGTTTGAAGAAAATCGTGAACTTCGGCTTTGTCATGATCCGGGTAATCCACTCGGTTGTCCCCGGCGCCGGACGGGAGATATTGATGTAATAGTGGAAAAAGGTCATAAGGCCTAAAACCGTTATGAGCAAAAATAAGACAGGATATAAACCGGCAAGGTTGGATAAGTCCATAACAGTAACCCCCGCATCTTTCTGTCATTAAGGTTTGGCCTTTTATTCAATTCATGATAGCAAAAAAAGACATAATTGTACAGTGCGAATATGTCAAATGAAAATGTTAAGCCCCGGTTGCTACGCAGCCGGGGCTTTGGGATGTATGCAGCTTTCACTATTACAGGATCTTCCGTTTCTTTTTGGCCGAGGTGTCCTCGCCGAGGGCTTCGCCGAACTTGCGCAGGATATCTTTCTGCTCCTTGGTGAGCCCTGTCGGGATTTCGACACGGACG
>JAJUHI010000177.1 GCA_029267955.1 Sporobacter termitidis
CGGAGAACATCGAGTATGCGTGCGAAAACTTTGAGTACCTCTTGGCCTTCCTGCGGGACTGCGCCGTCAAGGAGCTCCGGGGCGAGGACTTAACGGTGGAGGAATACGACACGCTGCTCACCTACGGCGGTTATCTGGAGACTCTGACGGTCAGCTGCGTGGAAGACGGGTATAGGTGGTTCCAGATCCAGTCGGAAACCGACCGCAACATGGCGGTTATCGCCGACGTGCACACGGCGATCCCCGGCGGGTACCTGGAGGCGGGCGTGGGCACGGCCGCCGAGATTTACGTGGTGGTACCGATGGACGGCAAGCTGTACCTGACCCGCGGCGCGGTATTTGATTATTTTGAGTTTGTCTCGCCGGAGCGGCTGACGGACGCGCAGTGGCAGGCCATGCTCCGAGACTCGCCGCCCGAACGGCCCCCCTATACTTCCAGCTTCATGGCAGGCAAGGCCAGCGAGGTCCCCGCCCCCGCCGAGCCGTACACCACGGGATGCTGACGGGTAAAAAACGCACAGCGGCAGCAGTAACTGCCGCCGCCGTTGTGCTTATTGCCATTGCGGCCGCCTTCAATCCGGGCCTCATGCGCTTATTACGGCGGGAGGTGGTGATCTCCGTGGCCGGTGATGTGCTTTTGGACCGGGGCGTGGCCGACGCCATCCAAAAAAACGGCCCGTCGTACCCGTACGCGGGCGTTGCCCCCCTGTTTAACCGGGACGATATCACCATCGCCAATCTGGAATGCCCGCTGACCACGGCCGACAGCGGCGCCATGAAGGAAAAGCGCTTTGTTTTCAAAGCCGCGCCGGAAAACGCCGCCGTTTTGAAGCAGGCGGGCTTCGACGCGCTGATGCTGGCCAACAACCACACGATGGACTATTTCAGCCGGGGCCTTACCGACACCATGAACGCCCTTGAGGGCGCCGGGCTTTTTTATGCCGGCGCCGGCCCGGCGCGGGAGGCGATAAAGCCGCTGTATATCGAGAAAAACGGGGTGCGCGTGGGCATCCTGTCATACAGCAGCCTGCCGCCGGAGGGCTACCTGTACGACGGCAGCAGCGCGACCATCGCCCATGCCCGGGCGGGCTTTCTTGAGGAGATGCGCCGGGAGATTTCCGAAGCGGCGGCCGTGTGTGACTTTTTGCTGGTTTACTTTCACTGGGGTACGGAATACCGCCACGATGCCGGCAGCATGCAGGTGGAGATTGCCCACGCCGCCGTCGACGCCGGCGCGTCCGCCGTTATCGGCGCCCATCCCCATGTCCTGCAGGGCAGGGAAACCTACAAGGGCGCGCCTGTTTATTACAGCATCGGCAACTTTGTTTTTGACAAACAGATACCCGAGGGCACGGACGAGGCCCTGATTGTGCAACTGACCGTCGGGCGGGGCGGCCTTATAAGCGTTAAAGAGCTGCCGGTTGTCATTAGAGACTGCCAGCCCCGGCTGGCCGACAGCGGCACCGCCGCGGAGATTACGGCAAAGCTCGACCGCTACTCGCGCCGGTTTGCCGGCACCGGTTGATAGGCGCAGCGCTCAGATGCGTTTCAATATGCTGTCAGCCACCTGCATGGCGTAGGCCAGCGCCCGGCCGTAGCTGTTGCCGTTGAGCAGGAGCGGATAGTCGACGGCGTACATGCCACCGGCGGCGTTGCCCACGGCATACAGGCCGGGGATGGGCCGGCCGTCGGCGTCCAGGACGTTCAGGCGCGCGTCCGTCAGGGCCCCGCCGAACACATCCAGCAGCGCCGGCCCCCATTTGAGGGCGTAAAAGGGCGGCTTGACAATCGGCGTCAGTAGCGCGCTGCGCTTGCCGAAATCCACATCGTCGCCCGCGGCGACAAGGTCGTTGTAGCGCGCCACCGTCTCACAAAACGTCTGCGCCGGCACGTCCATCTGCTGCGCCAGCGCCTCCAGCGAGTCGGCAACATATCCGTTGCCGACTTCAATGGTCTGCCGGATCATCTGTTCCATCATCTCCCGGTTGAAGGGCTCGCCCACCGTGCTCAGCGGGGCCATCCCCTGACCGCCGATGATGTCCCAGCGCTGGGCGATCTCGTCGAGATACATGCTGTCAAAAACGGAAAAGGCAAAATCGCCGCCGGGCTGCATCAGGCACCGGACGGACTTGGCCTGCATCCAGGTGTCTTCATTCATAAAGCGCTTTCCAAGCCGGTTGACGTGGAGGAAAAAGCCCTGGAAGCCGCTGTAGCCCAGCGCGTGCAGCGTGGGGGCCCATTCCGGGTTATCCAGCACCGCGCCGGCCCAGTACGCCATTTTCTGGCCGTCCCCCGTATTCCCGCGGCGCGGAAATATCTTAGCCGGGCGCAGCCCGATGGGGCAAAACGCCTCCAGCATCTCCCGGTCGTCGCTGCAGTCGCCGGTGGCCAGTATCACCGCTTCCGTGCCCTTATACCGGCGGTATTTGCCGTCCGGCCCCTGGGCGACGCACCCCACGACGCGGCCCGCCTGGTCCTTCTCCAGCTGCCGGGCCGCTGTGCTGCGGAAGAGCCTGCCGCCGTTTTTCAAGAATTCCTTTTCAAAAATCTCGCAGACCAGCATCCCGCCGCCGAAATTTTCATACTTGTCGCAGTCCGGCTTTTTAAAGACATGGTGGGTGCCGGGGTATTCGTTGAACATCGGCCCCCTGTACCCCACGTAGATGCCGACCTCCAGGCATCCCTCCGCCAGCTCCAGCATCCACTCAAAGCCCTCGGCGCTGCGGTTTATAAAGATCCACAGCAGCTCCTCCTGCACCCGGCTGCCGCTGACCTTTAGCCAGTCGGCGGCCAGCTGTTTTTTGTCGATCACAATCCCCTTTTCGGCCATGGCCCGGGTGTTGATGGCCGCCACCTGCCCGGCCAGCGCCACCAGCCGGTCGTTTTTGTCGATGATGATGACCTTCAGCCCCTGGCTTGTGCAGCGGGCCGCCGCGGCAAGGCCGCTGATACCGCCGCCGATGACCACAACGTCTGCCTCCAGCGTTTCGACAATGTCGCTTTCCGGGACCGGGTCGGGCGGCGTTTCCCAGGAGTAGCCGCGCTTCGGGCTGCGGTTGCTGTAAAACTTCATCTCCAGGTCCTGTGCCATTGTAAAGCCCCTCTCTGAAATTTTTTTATTATTGTATCACAACTCCCAGAAAACAACAGGCGGAAAGAGAGAAATAAAAAAGGGGCTGTTGCAGAACGATTATTTCGGAACGGTTAATAACCGTTCCCTACGAAATCGTGTGGTATCGTTGAAGTAGAACCACAACATGTAGGGGCGATTATTAATCGCCCGCCGTTTTGAAACAGCCTTTTTTGCTTTTTGTTTTATATGTCGTTTGCTTTCAATTCCAGACGGCTAAATAACCACCGTCTCCCCCGCTGTCGGGATCAGCGCGGAAAACAGCTCAACGGTCAGGCAGCCTTCAAACGCCTTCGGCAACGGCCCGAGGGCGCAGGTCCGGCGCTTATAGCCGTGGGGCCCCGTTTCCGTATTCAAATCAATTACATCCTGCACGCCGCCCTGGCCTTTGTCCGGCTCGCCGTCCAGATAAGCCGGGTCGTAAAACTGGAGATGGATATCATCCTCGGTCTCATATTCCACCACCGCCATGTCATACCCGCGGGGACACATTCCCTCCATAGAAGTCAAATGCATCTTCCGCATAAGGTCAATATACTTTTCGCCGTATCCCTGCTGCCGGAGGTGGTCGCGGTACTTTATAAACGCCGCTTCGCTTTCGAGCTCCCGCCAGATATCGTACCGGAACAGCCGGTTGATGTAGAAATACCGCTCGACCCCCTCGATATCGTCATAAAAGGACCGGCGCTGGTCCGACAGCGGCCCGTCAAGCGGCAGGTCAAAGACCTGGCCAATGTGCTGCAGCCGTACGCCGCCGGAAAAATGGAGGATGATCCCGTCGCGGTCCGTCGGCGTCATCTCCGTCACGGGCAGCTCGTCCACAATCTCATAGGTGTATATGATGATTTCTGACAGCGGCGCGCCGTCAAATACCGACAGGTCAACGTTTTTCTCCGCAAAATGCTGCAGCTTCATATACCAGCTGCATTCATCCGTATCCTGCCCCGTTTTCATAACCATGCTGCCCCAGAACGCGCCGAAACGGATCTTATGGCCAAAAATGACAGCGTCATCAAGGAGCATCCCGCCCTGGCCGATTGCCGCTTGGCTCTGCTTGATCCCCCGCTCCATAAGCTGACGGCGGGTCAGGTACCGGGAGGGCGCCGTTTCCGGCGGGTCCGGCTGCGGCATACGGAACAGCAGCCACAGCCGCGGTTTGCCGTTTTTCATGGTGATGGACGCCAGCACCGCGTCCTGTCCCCGCACCTTGAAGGTTTTATTGATCACAAACTCCTTGTCCGGCAGCAGCATCCCCTGTCGC
>JAJUHI010000178.1 GCA_029267955.1 Sporobacter termitidis
ATCGCCAGTTCTCTAAAGAACCTAATTACTTTATACGGAGGGCAAACATGAATATTACCATTAAACCGCTCACACCGGAGCTTTCCGCCGATTACTTTGACTTCTTTGAAAATCGGGCGTTCACAGACGATTCCCCATACCGGTGTTATTGCCAGCTCTATCAAATGACCAAGGAACAGCAGAAAGCCTTGATAGAAAAAATAACAGACTTGTCTGACGCAGGCCGCGTGTCACGACAAGTCGCCGAAGAGCAGATTAAATCGGGCGCGCTTCGGGGATACCTGGCTTTTGACGACGGCGTTGCCATTGGCTGGTGCAACGCCAACGACAGAGCGAACTTCCCCGTCGAGTCGTGTACCGGCGATCGTTTTTACGCGCCGGCTGAAAAGCGGGAAAAGGCCGTGGTGTGTTTTGAGATTGCGCCCGAATACCGCGGAAAAGGAATTGCCACAGCGCTTTTACAGCGCGTGATTGACGATGCGAGAGCCGAAGGCTATATCGCCGTGGAGGGGTATCCCGTTATCCGCGAAGAGCGGTTTGAATGGGACAACGCCGGCCCCATCCGGCTGTACGAGAAGGTCGGATTTGTCAAAGTGGCTGTTCAGGGGCAGAAGGTTGTCATGCGGAAAGAGCTGAAATAAGGGATATTAGTAAAAAGGGTAGACCTTGTGTCTCCCTAAGGGGCAGACCTTGTGTCTGCCCCTTTGTTATACAGAAAAATTGTTCTTTAAATATTCAATCGCTTCTTTATAGCCGTCAAAGCCCTTGCCGGCGATGGTTTTCACGCAGGCTTCGCGGACGTAGGAGACATGGCGGTATTCCTCCCGGGCGGACGGGTCGGAGAGGTGGACCTCCACGGCGGGGAGGGCGACGGCCTTCAGCGCGTCCAGAATGGCGATGCTGGTGTGGGTGTACGCGGCGGGGTTGATGACAATCCCGTCGAACCGCCCGCGGGCGTATTGGATGATGTCCACGATGGCGCCCTCGCTGTTGGACTGAAACAGCTCCACCTCCACGCCGGCTTTCTTTGCCGATTCCCGGATAAAATTGACCAGATCGTCGTAGCTCTGCCTGCCGTATATTTCCGGTTCCCGGAGACCCAGCAGATTGATGTTTGGCCCGTTGATGACGAGGATTTTCATAGCTTCAGCCGCTCCTTTATCTCGTTGACGGTTTCATTGACGCCGGCAGCCCTGACGGTGATGTCGCGCCAGCTGTTGTACAGCGGCAGGCGCTCCGCGTAAAGCGCCGCCACGCCGTGGCGCTGGGACAGGGGGCGATCCCGGGTCTCCAGCTCCTCCGGGGGCCGGTCCAAAAACACGCAAAAGCTGTTCTGGCGTATCAGCCGGCGGTTTTCCGGCGTTTTCACGATGCCGCCGCCGGTGGCGATGACAACGCCGCACTTTTTGGACACCTGGGCCAGGACCTCCGTTTCCAGCCGGCGAAAGGCGGCTTCGCCGTCCTGGTTAATCATATCCGGGATGCTTTTGCCAGCCTTTTCGGCCGCCAGGGCGTCGGTGTCGTAAAACTCACGGCCGAGAAGCTTTGCCAGCGCCGCGCCTGTGGTGGATTTCCCGCTGCCGGGCATGCCGATTAAAACGACGTTCTTCATTTTCCGGCAAATGCTGTCCGTGACGGCGCCGATAACGCCGTCGTCGATAGGCTGCCCGGTGAAAATTTCCGCGGCGCGTTTGGCCTGGGCCACCAGCATGACAAGGCCGTTGACGCAGGGGATGCTCAAGTCCTCCGCGTCCAGGAGAAGCGCCGTCCGGTACGGGTTATAGATGATGTCCGCCACCGCGCGGCAGGAGGGGAAGGCCGACAGGTCAACGGGAGCGCTGCCGTTATCCGGGTACATGCCCACGGGCGTCGTGTTGACGATGAGCCCCGCGTCCTTGTGGCGTTCCAGATTTTCATAATTGTCCGGACCGCTGCGGGATATGGTGACGACGCTGCCGGCGCCCCGGTCTTCAAGGACCGCCCGGACGGTCAGGGAAGCGCCGCCGCTGCCGAGAATAAGCGCCTTGATGCTGGCTGTCTCAACGGGCAGCTGGTCCAGAAGGCGGCAGAAACCGAAATAGTCGGTGTTGTCGCCGTACAGGCTGCCGTCGGGGCGGCGGCGGAGCGTGTTGACGCTGCCGATTTTGCGGGCGGTCTCGGACAGCTCCGCGCAGTAGGGGATCACCGTCTTTTTATACGGAATGGTGACATTGAGCCCGTCAAAGTCGCCGGACTGTAAGAAAGCGGGGACGTCCTCCGGCGGCATTTCAAACAGCCGGTAGTCGTAATCGCCCAGATAGGAATGGATCAGGGGTGAAAAGCTGTGGGAGAGCTTTTCGCCCAAAAGGCCGAATCGTTTCATTGGCGTATCTCCGGAAGCTACACAACCTCGGAATAGCTGCCCAGATACTTAAACTCCTCGCAGACGGCGTCCAGCTCGCTCATCAGCTGGGCGAAGCGGGGAGAATAGACGGGCGTATCCAGGTCGAAGTAAAACATGAATTCAAAATCCCGGTCGGGAATCGGGCGGCTTTCCAGCTTGATGAGGTTGATGCCCAGGGCGTAAAACCGGCTGAGGACCCGGTAGAGGGAGCCGGGCTTGTGGGGGACCACCATCATGATGCTGGTCTTATCGGCGCCGGGGTAGATCTCCAGGTTCTTGGAGATGCAGATAAACCGGGTGTAGTTGTTGCCCTTGTCCTGGACGGAATCGGCCAGACATTGCAGGCCGTACAGCTCCGCGCAGTAGCGGGAGGAGAGGGCGGCCACGTCGGACCGCGGGGAATCGGCCACCATTTTGGCCGCCACCGCCGTATTCTCGCAGGCGGTGATTTTGACGCCGCCCAGAGCCTTTAAATACCCGGCGCACTGGCTGATGGCCTGCTCGTGGGAGAAGATTTCCTTAATATCCTTCAGCTGCGTTCCCTTCTTGGCCAGCAGGCAGTGGTCAACTTTCAGCCGGACGCTGCGCACGATGTAAAAATGATACGTCATCATCAGGTCGTATATCCGATTGATGGAGCCGGCGGTGCTGTTCTCTAAGGGCAGCACCCCGTACCGGCAAAGTCCCGCGTCAATGGCGGCAAAGACGCTTTCAAAGGTGGTGCAGTACATAATGTTCGGCACGGCAAACAGCTTCTCGCAGGCCAGCTGCGAATAGGCGCCCTCGATGCCCTGGCAGGCCACCACGGCTTCCTGGGGGAAGAGCTTGTCGGTTTCTTCAACGGCGCGGGAGATTTCCGCCGTTAATGGGGACGCGGGGTTTAAATATTTTTCCTGGTAGGACCGGGAAAGGTCAAACAGCAGGGAGTACAGCGCCATGGCGTATGTCCCGTACTCCTCGGGTGTTTTTTTAAGAATGTCGCTCAATTTCTGCCGCTCGCGGGCCGGGTCGTACACCGGCAGGCCGGCTTCTTTTTTTGCCCGGGCAATGTCCGCCGATATCTCCATGCGGCGGCAGAAAGCACTGATGAGCGCCTCGTCGGTTTTGTCGATGGCGGCGCGCAGTTCATTTAAGTCCATGTGAGTTCTCCTTTAATACATTTTGCTCTCCAGCAGGGCGTCATAGAGGGCGATTGCCGCCGCGGCCTCCACAACGGGGACGGCCCTGGGGACGATGCAGGGGTCGTGCCGCCCCGGGACGGACAGCATAGTCTCCCGCTTTTCCGTCAGGCTGACGCTGCGCTGCTCGATGGCGATGGACGGCGTGGGCTTGAAGGCGGCGCGGAAGACCAGGGGCATGCCGGAGGTGATGCCGCCCAGGATGCCGCCGTGGTTGTTGGTGCGGGTGCGAACAGCGCCGGCATCGTCATAGCAAAACGCATCGTTGTGTTCCGAGCCGCGAAGCTGCGCGGCCTCAAAGCCGCGGCCGAACTCAATTCCTTTAACGGCGGGGATGCCGAAAACAATCCGGGCGATCCGGTTTTCCATGCCGTCAAACATCGGGTCTCCCAGTCCGGCAGGGACGCCGAGGGCCGCGCATTCCACAACGCCGCCCAGGGAATCGCCCTTTTGACGGGCGTCCTCGATGGCCTCCAGCATCAGCTGGCCGGCCACGGGGTCCAGCACCGGGAACCGGGCGTTTAAGAGCGCGTCAAAATCCGCAATATCGAGCTGCATCGGGTCAAAGGGCGTATCCCTGACAGCGCCCACGGCGGCGATATGGGCGGCGATGAAAATGCCTTCGCGGCGCAACAGCTGCAGGCAGATGCCGCCGGCAAGGCACAGGGGGGCCGTCAGGCGGCCCGAGAAGTGGCCGCCGCCCGCCGCGTCCTGGAAGCCCCGGTATTTCACGCGGGCGGTATAGTCCGCGTGGCCGGG
>JAJUHI010000179.1 GCA_029267955.1 Sporobacter termitidis
ACCAGGCTCTCTGTGTCTACTATTTCCACTACGCCCCGGTCCATTTTCCCTCGTGTCAGCATTGTTCATCACCATTTACATTTTACCGCATATACGCGAAAAAGCCCAGCTTTTGCTGGACTTTTTCGACAAGCTGAAACGGACTGCTTTTCGCAGTCCGTTTTACTGTAACAGCTCAATCAGTCAAATATCGTGCTCTCGTCGGCCAGGGTGACGCCGTTGGCCTTTAGAACCTCAAAAGCCTTGTCGTTGTCCTCCACCCGCATGATGACGGACGCCTTGCCCGGCTTGTGGGTGATAAACGCATAGACGTATTCGATGCTGATGCCGGCGTCAGACAGTATCCGCAGGACCTTTGCCATCGCGCCGGGCTTGTCGTCCACCAGCACCGGCAGGACCTTGTTCACCGAGGTGACAAACTCCGCCGCCTTGAGCGCCTCCAGCGCCTGGGCGGGCTTGTCGACGATGAGCCGGAGAATGCCGAAATCCGCCGTGTCGGCAATGGACATTGCCCGCAGGTCAATGCCCTTCGCCCCCAGCAGCTCCACCACTTCAACCAGCTTGCCGGGCCTGTTTTCGACAAAAACGGATATCTGATCTATCGTCATTAATAAACCCCCGATCTTATTATTATTGCGCCGCCTCACCGGCCGGGTGAAGCGCCTGGATTCCATGCATATCTGATTTACCCAAAAGGCTCAGATCTTGCGCTTGTCGATAACCCGGACAGCCTTCCCTTCGCTGCGGGCGATGCTCTTCGGGGCTTTCAGGGTGACCTTTGCCGAGATGCCCAGCATGTTCTTGAGCTTCTCCATCAGCTCTCTCTCGCGGTTTTCAATCTGCTTGACCGTATCAGAGAACATCTCCGGGTTCATCTCCACCCAAACGTCCAGGGTATCCGTGTGGTTGACCCGGTCCACGATGATCTGGTAGTTGGCGGACAGGCCGTATTCCAACAGCACCGTTTCAATCTGGGACGGGAAGACGTTGACGCCCCGGATGATGAGCATGTCGTCGCTTCTGCCCATGGGCTTTGCCATTTTCACAAGCGTCCGTCCGCAGGCGCACTTGTCGCGGGAGAGGACGCAGATATCGCGGGTCCTGTAGCGCAGGAGGGGGAACGCCTCCTTGGAGATGCAGGTGAACACCAGCTCGCCCTTTGACCCTATCGGCAGCACTTCGCCCGTATCGGGGTCGATGATTTCGGGGATGAAATGGTCCTCGTTGACGTGCATGCCCGCCTGCTCCGAGCATTCAAAGGCCACGCCGGGCCCGATGATCTCCGTGAGGCCGTAAATGTCGTAGGCCTTGATGCCGAGGTTTTCCTCCAGCTGCTGGCGCATCTCCTCGCTCCAGGCCTCCGCGCCGAAAATGCCGGCCTTGAGCTTTATTTTGTCCCGCAGGCCCATTTCGTTGATGGTTTCCGCCAGATACGCCGCGTAGGAGGGCGTGCAGCAAAGGATGGTGGAGCCCAGGTCGGTCATGAACTGGATCTGGCGCTCGGTGTTGCCCGAGGACATGGGCAGCGTCAGGCAGCCCACCTTGTGGGCGCCTCCGTTGAGGCCCATACCGCCGGTAAACAAGCCGTAGCCGTAGCTGACGTGCACCACGTCGTCCTTTGTGCCGCCGGCGGCCACGATGGCGCGGGCGTTGCAGTCGTCAAAGATATCCAGATCGTGCTGTGTGTAGAAGGCCACCACGCGCTTGCCCGTGGTGCCGCTGGTGGAGTGGATGCGGACGCAGTCGTGAAGCGGCACCGCCAGAAGCCCGTAGGGGTAGGCGTCCCGCAGGTCGGCCTTGGAGACAAAGGGCAGCTTGTGCAGATCGTCCACCGATTTGATGTCATCGGGGGTGACGCCCTTTTCGTCCATGAGCTTTTTATAGTACGGCACGTTCTTATAAACCCGCGCCACTGTGTCCACAAGACGCTTGTTCTGGAGTTGCCTTATTTCTTCCGGAGACGCGCATTCGATCTCCGGTTGGTAGCATCGCGCATGGGTTTCATGCATTGGAAACCGATCCTTTCATATGAAGTTTTAATTACCCGGCGGTTTTACCGGCGCTTCTTCCCAACGCAAAGGCCTTTTTATTCAGCTCCAGGAATTTCGCCGGGACGGTCTGCTCGATGGCCTGCAGCCAGGCGCTTTCGGGCAGCGTGAAGTAGTTGGAGAGCCGGCCCATCAAAACGATGTTGACGGCCTTGGAGGACCCGGCCTCGGACGCCAGCTTCAAGGCGTCGAAGGCGTCCACCTTCGCGCCAGCGGCCGTCATCCTGGATACCAGCTCTTCTGGATAGGATGCCGCGCCCGTAATGACGGGCAGCGGGTCGATTTGCTGCGTATTTGTAATTATCTGTCCGTCCGGGGCCAGACAGGGCAGCCACCGGGCGGCCTCCAGAAGCTCAAAGGAGACGATGAAGTCCGCTTCGCCCTGGTCAATCACGGGCGAGGCCACGCTGTCGCCCCAGCGGACGTAGGTCACCACCGAGCCGCCCCGCTGGCTCATGCCGTGGACCTCGGAAACCTTGACGTCGTATCCCTGATTTAACAGCAGCCTGCCCAGCAGCTTGCTGGCCAAAAGCGAGCCCTGTCCGCCGACGCCGACGATCATGATGTTTTTCGTCTTCATCCTATTTGCCCTCCTGACTTTCAAAGGCATCGAAGGCGCACAGCTGCGTGCAGACGCCGCAGCCCACGCAGAGCGTGGCGTCGACAACGGCCTTGCCGCTCTTGAAGCTGAGCGCGGGACAGCCGATTTTCATGCAGGAGCGGCAGCCCTTGCACTTGTCCGGGTTGACCGACAGCGGCGGCTTTGCCTTGACAGTCTTTAAAAGCGCGCAGGGGCGGCGGGAGATGATGACGGAAGGCTCGGTTGCGGCCAGTTCTTCTTTGAGAGCCTCGTCGCAGGCCTTGATATTATACGGGTCCACCACCCGGACGCGGTTGATGCCCACGGCGCGGCAGAGGGCCTCCAGGTCGATTTTCCCCGCCGGGTCGCCCTTGATGTTGTAGCCGGTGGTGGGGTTTTGCTGGTGGCCCGTCATGCCGGTGATGGAGTTGTCCAGAATGACGACCGTGGAGTTTGAGCCGTTGTAGGCGATGTTGATGAGCCCCGTCACGCCCGAATGGATAAAGGTGGAGTCGCCGATGACGCCGACGGTCTTCGTCTCGGCCTCTTCACCCAGGGCCTTGTTGAAGCCGTGCAGGCCGGAGACCGACGCGCCCATGCAGATGGTGGAATCCATGGCGGAAAGCGGCGCCATGGCGCCCAGGGTGTAGCAGCCGATATCGCCGATGACGGTGGCCTTGTACTTTGACAGGGCGTGGAACATCCCCCGGTGTGGACAGCCGGCGCACATGACCGGTGGTCGGGGCGGAATTTCCGCGTCCAGGGTCCGGACGGGACTGCGCGGTAAGCCCAGCTTATCACGGATGAGGTTCTGCGAAAATTCGTCCGTCACGGGGAACAGGTCCTTGCCGGACACGTTGAGCCCGATATTTCTGCAGTGGTCCTCGATAAAGCTGTCCAGCTCCTCGACGACAATGAGCCGGTCCACCTTTGCAGCAAAGTCTTTTATGAGCTTTACGGGCAGCGGCCAGACCATGCCCAGCTTTAAAATGCTGGCGGTGTCCCCGACGGCTTCCTTCACGTATTGATAAGCCGTGCCGGAGGTGATGATGCCCAGCTTTGTGCCGCCCATCTCCACCCGGTTGAGATATGTATCCTCGGCCAGGGCCGCCATGTCCAGAAGCCGCTGCTCCACTACGGGGTGGCGGCGCTTGGCGTTGCCGGGCATCATGATGTACTTGGCCGCGTTCTTAACGTAGGCCGCCGGCTCCGGGACAACGCGGTCGCCGGTCTCCACAACGCTCTGGGAGTGGGCGATGCGCGTCGCCATCCGCAGCATTACGGGCGTGTCGTATTTTTCGGACAGCTCGTAGGCGTATTTCGTAAAATCAAGGCACTCCGCGGAATCGGCCGGCTCAAGCATGGGGAGCTTGGCGGCCTTGGCGTAATGCCGGGAATCCTGCTCGTTCTGGGAGGAATGCATGCCGGGGTCGTCGGCGACGCCGATGACCATGCCGGCATTGACGCCGGTGTAGGAAATGGTAAACAACGGGTCGGCGGCCACGTTCAGGCCAACGTGCTTCATACCGCAGAAGCTCCGTTTCCCGCCGAACGCTGCGCCAAAGGCGACCTCCATCGCCACCTTCTCGTTGGGCGCCCATTCCGCATACAGCTCGTCGTACTGGGCGGCGTATTCTGTAATCTCGGTGCTGGGCGTCCC
>JAJUHI010000180.1 GCA_029267955.1 Sporobacter termitidis
AAACTGCCGGCTCAGCCGGCAGTTTTAGTTTATGCTGGTGGGGCGGATTCGGCGGATGATGCATCATCCGGGATGGTGGCGGTAACGGTGTTGGTGACGAATTTGCCGTTTTCAAAGACATAGGTGACGGCGAAGTAATAGGTTTCAGAAGGCTTCAGCCTGGGCTGCTTATTGTAATTTTCCAGCGCCGGCGTCACTGACCAGCTGGAGGTGGACGGGTCGGCGGCGTAGTAGAGATACCCGTCGTCCGGGTAAACGGGGTTCGGGTTGTCCTTGGAGGCCGTGACCCGGGCGTATTTGAAGCCCTCGTATGTGGCGCCGTCGTAAATCACGGTTTTGCCCGGCAAAGGCGTCCAGTTAAAATACAGGGTATCGCCGCTGACGGTCACCGACAGCTCCGGCTCGGAGAAGGCCGGCGCCGTTTCCGCCGGCTGTTCCGTGAATTCCGGCACGGTCAGGCTGACCGTGTTGGAGGTAAACAAGCCGTTTTCAAAGACGTAGGTGACGGCAAAGTAGTATTTGACGCCGGGCTCCAGCTTGGGGGACCGGTTGTAGCCGCTGCCGGCGGGGTCCGCCGACCAGCCGGACGCTTCCGCCTCCCGGTCCTCATAGATATAGCCGTTTTCCGGATAGGAGGGCGTCGGGTCGGTCTGCGAGGCGACAATCTTGTAAGACAGGAAACCGTCGTACGCAGCGCCGTCATAGGTCAGAGGCGCATCGGGGACAGGCGTCCAGTTGAATTTAAGCGTGCCGTCCGTTACCGTCACCGTCAGCCTGGGGTCAAAGGCGCCGTTTGCTGTCTGCCGGGGCGGCAGGCCCGGTGTCGCCGGGGAGGGGGCGGTCTGCGCCGGCGCGGTATCCTCCGATGCGTCCGCGGCCGCGGACGCCGCCTGCGTATCGGCGCTGCCGCCGGCGATATCCTCGGCCCTGACATTGAGCATCGCCAGGATGCCGTTGACCGTGGCGCTGCGTATCTGCCGGACCGTCAGGCCGTATCCCTTTTCTTCGGCGTATTTGTAGAGCAGGTACTTCCCGATGGTCAGCTCCGCCTGCCTGGCCTGGCTGACGACGTCCGGGTCGTCCATATAAACGGTAAAAACGTCCGGCCCGGCTTCCCGCTTGAAGGCGTCCAGGAGCTCCCGCAGCCGGCTTTCAAAGCGTTCGTCGGTTTCAGCCGCGTACGGCGCGGCGGAAATGAGCACGACCCGGCCCTCCGACCGGTACCCGTTTTGTCCGGCCTGCCGGTAGAGGGTGGACAGCGCGTCGTTTAGTTTTTTCGATAGAAGGCTCTGGGTATCGGGCGCCGCCGTATCCTGCGCATTGACATAAACCACGTCGATCACGCGCATGTACTTATTGACGCTCAGCTCAACGCCGGGCTCGATATCGACGGAGACAACCGCCGCGCACCGGGCCCCGGCGGCGCCGCGGGAGATTAAGGCGGCGGTCAGAATAACGGCGGCTGTGAGCGCCAGTACGGCGGCGGCCAGGACGCGCCCGTCAACGCGGCGCAGCAGGGGCGGCAGCTTCTCTTTAAGCCGCAGCTTTTTTACCTCTGCGGGCAGGGCGGATAAGTAACCGGTGAGCCGGCGGTACAGCATCGGGACCTTCCGGTCTCCGCCGGCCTCCCGTTGAGGATTTTCTTTACGCAACTTTCTTCACCGCCTTTTTTACTGTATACAATTTATAACCGATACTAGGCAATAAAAACCGTCCGGATGAGCAGCATATAGACGGCGGTGCCGGCGGCAATCGACAGCAGTATGTTCCTTTTCCAGAGGTGGAGGAGCACGGTGGCGGCGATGGCGATGAGCGCCGGTAAGCCATTGCCGCCAGGGGAGAAGGAGACGTCCTTCAGGCAGTAAACCACCAGCAGGCCGAAAACAGCCGGGGGCAGAACCTGTCCGAGATAGGTGACAAGCCGCGGCGGCGTCCGGCGCGCCGGAAACAGGATAAACGGGAGAAACCGCGTCGCCGCTGTCCCAAGGATGACGGCGGCGATGGTGATCATCTGTTCCAGCGTCGTCATGCGCCCGCGCCTTCTTTCTCTGCGGACAGCCTTGTCCGGAGCGCCGTCAGGCCGAAAACGATCAGGACCATGGCCGGCACCATAAAACCGTCGGCGCCGAAAAGAAGCAAACTGACCGCAGAGGCCGCAAGGCCAATAAGCGCCGGAAGGTGCTGTTTTGTTTTCAGCCAGTAATCCAAAAAGATGACGACGAAAAGCGCTGTCAGCACAAAATCCAGCCCCTGGATTTCAAAGGGGATCAGGTTGCCCGCAATGCCGCCGGCGGTGGCGCCGATGACCCAGTAGGCGTGATTGAGCAGGTTGACAAAAAACATGAACCAGCCCCGGTCCACATCCGCCGGCGGGTCTGCCGACACGTTGATGGAGAAGGATTCGTCACACATGCCGTAGATCAGGTACCATTTCTTTTTGCCGGTGTTTTTGTACCTTTCCAGCATGGAGATGCCGTAAAACAGGTGCCGGGCGTTGACCAGCAGCGTCAGCAGGAACGCCGACAGCGGCGAGAAAGACACGGTCAGCAGGTTGGCCGTCACAAACTCCATGGAGCCGGCAAAGATGAGTAGGCTCATCAACATCGGATATATAAAGGAAAAGCCCTGACTGTCCATGTAAACGCCGTACGCGAAGCCCAGGAACAAAAAGCCTGTCAGGATGGGGATTGTCAGGGGGAATGCCGCTTTCAGCGCCTTGAGCTTCATGTAGAGTACCTCCGGGGATGGCCGTTTCGTCTAATGTACTGTCGTTGCGGCGCTTTGTCAAGTGCGTGGATTATGTATAAAGGGATTAGTAAAATCATTCGATTTTTTATAAAATGCGTATATACAAATTAGAAAATTGGTTCTATAATGATATTGTTAACAAAATGGCAACCCGGAACTGACAGGTGTTTGGACAGGATAGGGGGGCGTAATAAAAAATGGGGTATGAAGCATATAAACTGATTGCAAAGTATGACAACGTAACGAAAAACGATATGGTGACGGCCTTAAAGGAGGCCGGCGGGTATGTGACGGAGATTTTCGGCAACTGCGTTACGATGGAAGTAGCCGGGCCAAACGGCATCATCGAGCTGGTGCTGCTGGAACCGGGCCATGTCAACACGAGGTTTTCGCCGGGAGACAAAGTGCGCGTTACCATCCGGTTTGCAAAACCGGGCAATGTCAGGGTTGCCGACGATGTGATACGGCTGCTCCGGCGTCTGTCGGAGCGGTACGGCACGGTGTATATCCGGGATACTGAAACCGGGCGGGAAGTGGACCTTGGCAACACGGGCCCGTTTATACAGGCTGTTACATACGCGAAGTATAATTTTCAATATCAATTCCCCAAGCATAAAGGCGTCCTGCGCTGCCGCGATGTGTTCGGACTCTGCCGCACCCTGGTGCCGGCGGTGCCGGATATCTCGGCTTATATGTGAAATCATCCGGAAACTAAAGACCGGCTTCCACGTTCGGAAGCCGGTTTTAATGCGTCCATGCAGAGATGCTCTTCCTGTATAATTTATTCTTTATATGCCAACTCAACCAAGAAATCGCCTTGTTCATTAAAGTAATAATGCCCAGGCTCATTATTATGTATAAGCCTGTTAATAGCACTTATCATAAACTCAATATCCTCATCGCCAACAGTCCATTGAAACGATGCGTATTTTTCTGATTTTACTGGTGACAGCAATGATAGCGATGAGGTTAATCCAAGGTTTAATTTAAGCCCGGAAATCGAATACGGCTCTACACCCTCCAGGCTAAGTAAATCCAGTTCTGCGATTTTTTTGTTCTTTATTTGAATAAGCAAATTCTTTAACAGAGTAAGCCAAGCAGGGGCTTGTACATCGACCCGTATTGTTGGTCCATATGCGCCATCGTAAAAATCGATGATTGTCGTATTGCTGTTTCTCATATGGATTTCCTTTCTATTAGTCTGGATATATATTTTGCCATTTGGAGTTCCAAGAATCCCAAGGATTATAGTCCCAATGTCCGTTAGGATGCCATTTATCGGGAGCATGCCATCTCCATTCTCCACCGCTTGGATCAAACCACCTAGGTTTGACGTTAGGATTATTAGTCTCAGGATATCTCCATTCCCAACTTTCGTTCCATCCCGGTGGTTTTGGATTATGATTCCTCGCACCCTCAGTATACATCGGGTTATAAACATCATCAAGCTGGGGATTTGGAATATCATCGACTTTGTCAATGAGCTTTACGGAGGCTTTACCCGGCCGGTTGAG
>JAJUHI010000181.1 GCA_029267955.1 Sporobacter termitidis
ACCATCAAGCTCGTCAGGGAGGAGGTCCCGATGTTTCACCTATCCGTTGACGGCCTGAAAGCTGGGCTCAAAACCCTCATCGCCGCGCGGTAGGGGCAATCAGATGGATTATTTGCACAATATCCCGCCAAATTACAACAATAAGCCGCATGTGCCGGGGCGCGGAGCGCTGAGACACATGCGGCTGATGTTTTATAAATTGAGCATAAAAGGGGGTTCAGGGCGCGGCTTACAACATGTCAAACACACGCCTACCAACTTGTCCCGTAGTCGGGGCGGGCGTCGTCAAAGACGAGCTTGGCGTCGTAGAACTTGAGGTACCGCTCCCGCTGGCCCCGGAGGGTGTCGCCGTCGGCGTGCATCCGGTCGCAGATAACGGCGGAGATGTCGGTTTTAATCTTGGAAAAGGATTCGATGCCAACGGAGGCGAACACACGGAAACCCTTGCTGTGCAGGTATTTAAATATCTCGCCGGTCTGCCGGACGTCGTCGCCGTCCGGCCGCGCGCCGAAGGGGTAGAAGTACAGCTTTGTGGGGCCGATTAAGGCGCCGACCTCGTCGAGCCAGCGCTGCGTGTCGGCCTTGACGGTATCCAGTTTCGACGTGGACAGGGAAATGTGGCCCCAGGAGTGGCTGCCGAAATACCAGCCGGTTTCCTTGAGCTTGGCAATTATCGGCTTGACGGCGGCGATTTCCATCTGCCGGATCATTTCAGCCTCCGCTGACATGCCCTTTATGTCCGTCATGGTCCGGTAGCCCAAAATGCCCTCGTACCCGGTCAGACACAGGCAGCCCTTGACCCCGTTTAAGGAAAAGTCGGGGTGCCGCTCGACGAACTTGTCCAGGATGGTAATGGCGTCCAAGTCCTGCGAGTAGACGGGGTTCCCCTGCGGGTCCAGGCCGTAGCTCCAGATTTCGCCGTCCTTTAACACCAGCTTGTAGGTAAAACCGTTGGACAGCATGTAATTATAGTAATTGGTGTCGTCAAAGGACAAAATCAGCGGTTTTTTGCCCTCGGGGATCATGAGGGTATTGCGCCTCATCTTTAAGACGCCGTCCTCGTCCTGATACTCCTCCCAGACGTCGTTCATGTTGACGAGGATATAGCCCTTTTCGTAAAGGCTCTCCAGTATTTTATTGTACTCGCCGACGGTGACCATGTAGGAATCCAGGCCCTTTTCCTTTAAATCGCCGTCGAAGGCAAGCTCCGGATAGGCGATGACGGGGTGGAAGAAAAGGTGCTCCACAATACCGTCGTAAGCCACCAGCTTTACCGACGGGTCCGGGCTGGGGTCGGGCGACGGAGACGGCGACGGCTCCTCTGAGGGTTCTATTGAAGGGGAAGCGGACGGCGGACCGCCGGTATGGGAGGTGCCGGGGGTCTCGTCGGCATACTGCAGCTCGATGCCGCAGCCGGCCGGAAGAATCAGCGCCGCCAGGACGAGGAGAAAGCACGACAGACGCCGTAAGGTACGATACATAGAAAACTCCTGATTTTATACAGAATACTCATACTTTCATTATACAGAACGAACTCTCGATATCAAATGACAAATAGTTAAGAAAAGTGTCAAAAAACCTTGTATTATGCGGGAAATTGGCAGATTCTGCTTGCCGGCGGCATGAAACCGTAGCGCCGGCGGCTCCTGTTCTGTTATAATTGGTCCAACGAACGATAGCGAGGTCGACAGAAATGGTGACGCTGCTGCTGGGACGCGCCGGGTCGGGGAAAACCTCCCGAATCGTCGGCGAATTTGCCGAATGCGTCCGGAACCAAAAGAAAAACCTATACTACATCGTGCCGGAGCAATACTCCCATGACGCCGAACGCCTATTGTTGGAGGCTTGCGGGGAAAAGCTGAGCCTTTACGGCGAGGTGCTGAGCTTTTCACGGCTGGCGGGCAGGGTGTTTGCCGAAACGGGCGGGGTGGGCGCAACGCTCCTGGACAACGGCGGCCGGATTCTGATGATGAGCCGGGCGCTGGACGCCGTCTCCGGCAGCCTTTCCGTTTACGGACAGATGGAGCAGAAGGCCGATTTTCTTGAAACCCTCGTGGCGGCGGTCAAGGAGCTCAAAAGCGCCTGCGTGACGCCGGCGGACTTGGATAAAGCCGCCGGGGAGGTCAGTGGCCCCCTGGGGGATAAGCTGCGGGACCTGGCCCTGATTATGGCGGCCTACGACAGCTTTTTTGACGGGGAGCTTGCCGACCCGGACGACCGGCTGAACAAGCTGGCCGCCGCAGTAAACGGCAGCGCCCTGTTTGACGTGGGCCATATCTGGATCGACGGCTTCACCGACTTTACCGGTCAGGAGCTGCGGGTACTGGCGGCGCTGATGCGCAAGGACGCGGCCATGACCGTCTGCCTGACCTGCGACGGGCTCCAGGGCGAGGAGGAGATTTTTGAAGCGTCCCGTAAAACGGCGCGGCTCCTCCAGCGCTTGGCCGCCGACTGCGGACGGGAGGTGCGGGTGGAGACGCTTTCCAACTCCGGCCGGACCGTCGCGCCGGCCCTGCGCCACGTTGAAGAAAACCTCTTCCGCCACGGCGAGGCCGTTTTTGACGGGGACCAGGGCGGGGCCATCATGATCTGCCGCGCCGAAACGCCCGGGGAGGAATGCGAGGTCGCCGCGGGGATGATTCTGGACCTTGTTAGAAGCGGCTACCGCTGGCGGGATGTTGCCGTTTCCGTCTGCGACGGGGAGACCTACGGTGTTCTGGCGGAAAACATCTTTGAAAAATACGGTATTCCGTTTTTTGTCAGCAAAAAGTCAGATATCGGCCACATGCCGCCGGTGGCGGTGATTGAAAGCGCCCTGGACATCGTCGTCAACGGCTGGGACTGCGCCACCGTGTTCCGCTACCTGAAAACCGGCATGGCGGGGCTTTCGCCCGAGGACTGCGACGTGCTCGAAAACTACGCCCTGATGTGGAACCTCAAGGGCGCCGTCTGGACGCGGGAGGAGAGCTGGACGCTGCCCCCCTCGGGGTACAACCAGGAGCCCGGCGAGGGCGATGCGGCCCTGCTGGAATACATCGACGGGCTGCGCCGTCAGGCCGTGGCGCCGGTGCACGCGCTTCAGAAGGCGCTGGGGAAGGCCCGCGGATTTGACAAAAAGCTGGAGGCCCTGTACCGGTTCCTAGTTGATATCGGCCTTGCCGAGCGCGTCATGGACAAGGCCCGGGACCTGACGCTGTCTGACCGGGTCCAGCTGGCCGACGAGTACAAGCAGCTGTGGGACATCATCGTCCGGGCTCTGGACCAGTTTTACGCCATCGCCGGGGCCGTCTCCGGCTCCAACGCGGAATTTGCCCGCTGCTGGAAGCTGCTGATTTCCCAGTATGACGTGGGCTCCATCCCCGTGGCCCTGGACCGGGTCGGCCTGGGCGACCTGCGGCGTCAGCGCCGGCGCGGCATCCGGGCACTTATTGTCCTGGGCGCCACCGACGACGCGCTGCCGGGGACGGCCGCCGGCGGCGGGATTCTGTCCGACAGCGAGCGCCGCACCCTGGACGGGCTGGGCATCCGGCTGGGCGGGACGGCGGAGGAGCGGCTTTACCGGGACCTGGGCGCCGTCTACACCGCTTTGACCCTGCCCGCCGACAGGCTGATTCTGTTATACCCCTCAAGAGGATATAACGGGGGCGAAAAGCGGCCGTCTTATCTGGTGCGGCGGCTGACGGCCATGTTCAATCTGACCGAGCAGGTTGCCCGGCCCGCCGACTACCGGCTGAGCGCGCCTGTCCCGTGCTTTGAGCTGGCCGCGTCCCACGCCGTCCGGCCCGGCGACCCCGCCGCCGCGGCGGCATACGCCTGCTGCCGGGAGGACCCGGCGATGGCGGAGAGCTTGGAGCGCATTGCCGGCGCGTCTTTAATCCGACGGGGCAGCCTGACGGCGGAGGGCGCGAAACGGCTTTACGGACAGGAGCTGTCCATGTCGGCCTCCCGGGTTGACAAGTTCTACGCCTGCCGGTTCCTCTACTTTTTGCAGTACGGCCTCAACGCAAAGCCGCGCAAGCCGGCGGGCTTTGACGCGCCCACGGCGGGCACCTTCATGCATTATATCCTTGAGCACGTCGTCCGGGACATCCGGGACGTCGGCGGCTTTTGCAGGGTGACGGACGAGGACTGCACGGCCCTGACGGAAAAATACGTTGAAAAATACATTACAAA
>JAJUHI010000182.1 GCA_029267955.1 Sporobacter termitidis
GATATCGTCCTGTCCTTTGACCGCATCAAGGCCCAGGCCTTTGAGTTCGGGCAGACCCCCGACCGGGAAATGGCGTATCTGGTCATCCACTCGGTCCTGCACCTTCTGGGCTACGACCATATGGACGAGGGCCCGGAAAAGCGCCGGATGCGCGCCCGCGAAGAGGCGATTCTCCGGGCCCTTTCCCTGGAAGAACCAGCGGGACGCACCAATCCAAGCGCCCCCTGAAGCCGCGCTATGGGCCCTCGGGAACTGCGTCAGGTCGGTCTGTGCCGTAGGGGCGACCCTGCGTGGTCGCCCGACAGAAGAACACACGGGAGGTCACACAGGGCCTCCCCTACAAGGTCGGTTGTTGCCATAAGCGCCCGGCAAGGGCAGAGCCCTTGCCCTACCAATGTCCGCCGCACCCCCATCCTTGTCATTCCCGCGCAGGCGGGAATCCATAAGCCCCCAAGCATCAACCACACGTCAGAAAGCCGGTAACACCACATGAAAAAGAGCTTTCTTTTCGCCTTTCGCGGCTTTTCCGCCTGCCTGAGGACGGAACGGAACTTCCGCTTCCATCTGGCCGTCGCCTTTTACGTCCTCGTCGGCGGCGTTATTTTAAAAATCACGGCGGCGGAGTGGATTGCCGTGCTGCTGTGCGTCGGCGCCGTTCTCGGCGCGGAGATTTTCAATACCGCCATCGAAAAGGTCTGCGACGCCCTGCACCCCGGCCAAAGCGCCGCCATCGGCCTGGCCAAGGACATGGCCGCGGGCGCCGTTTTAATGTTCGCCCTTATCAGCGCCGCCGTGGGCGGGATCATTTTTTTCCGCGCCGAGCGCCTGCGCCAGCTCTTGGCGTTCGTCCGGGCAAACCCGCTGCCGGCTATTGTGCTGTCGCTCACGGTGCCCTTGGCCCTCTATTTTGTTTTCAGGAGTTACGCAAATGACAAAAGCAGCCATCATCACCATCGCCGGCCGTCCAAACGTCGGTAAATCCACGCTGGTCAACACCCTGACCGGTGAAAAGGTCGCCATTGTCACCCCAAAGCCCCAGACCACCCGCACCCGCATCTTTGCCGTGGTCAACAGGGGAGACACCCAGCTGGTACTGGTGGACACGCCCGGCTTTCACAAACCCCGGACGCGGCTGGGCGACTATATGGTCAGCGTGGTCAAGGAGAGCATCGTCGACGTGGACGCCGTGGCCCTGATCGTTGAGCCGGTGGACAACATCGGCCCCCAGGAGCAGGTGCTGCTGGAGAGAATCAAAGCTGCCGGCGTGCCCGCCATCCTGGTCATCAACAAGATCGACACGGTTAAAAAGGAAGAGCTTCTAAAGGTCATCGACCGGTACGCCAAAGCCCATTCCTTTGACGCGGTTGTCCCCATATCGGCCAAACTGGGCGACGGCGTCGAGCTGTTGTTGAAGGAATTTGAACGGTACGCCGTCGAGGGGCCGCACCTGTTTCCCGACGGCATGATCACCGACCAGCCGGAAAAGCAGATCGTGGCCGAAATCATCCGCGAAAAGCTGCTCATCTGCCTGGAGCGCGAGGTGCCCCACGGCACCGCCGTGGAGATCACAAAATTCTCCGAGCGGGACGACGGCATCATCGACCTGGACGCGACGATCTACTGTGAAAAGCAGAGCCACAAGGGCATGATCATCGGCAAAAACGGCGCCATGCTCAAAAAGATCGGCCAGCTGGCCCGGGAGGACATCGAGCGCTTCATGGGCACAAAGGTTTTCATGCAGACCTGGGTCAAGGTCAAGGAGAACTGGCGCGACAGCCAGTCCGCCATACGCAACTTCGGCTTCGACCATGACTAAACGGCAAAAAGGGGAGTGCTCCGATTGAAGCGCTCCCCTTGATGGTTATTTTGCCGTTGCTTCGATAAACCGTTGCAAAATAGCGGCCGCCTGCGCCCGTGTGGCGCTGTCCCGCGGCATCAGCGCGCCATTTTCGCCTTTTATAATGCCATTTTCCACGGCCCAAGCCATCGCATCGACCGCGTAGCCTGACACGCTGCCGGCGTCCGAGAACCTGCTCAAATCGCCCGCGGCCTTGGGAGACCCCGCATAGCGCCACAAGATAGTGACCATCTGCTCTCTTGTGATAGTGCCGTCAGGGTTATTGCCGTCCGTAATACCGGCGCCCATAGCCCAGGTTCGGGCATAGTCAAACACGTCGCTGCCGGAAAGCTTCTGGCCATTCACTCTGCCGAGCACGGTCCAGAACATCGCGCGTGTCATAAGGCCGTTCGGCGTAAATGTGTCCGCGCCGGTTCCCGTGTAGAAACCATTGCGGCTCACAAATTCCACCGCGCTGTAGAACCAGTCGCTTTCCTTCACATCCGTAAAGGGGTTGACCCAGGGCGCGTTAGACGCTTCTTCTGCCATCAGATAGAATTTGCAGAGATGGTTTGTGGTGACCGTAAGTGTCAGGGCCGCCCGGTCGAAGGTTCCGTACAGCTTTGTAACGACGCCATTGCCGTCCACCTTGTAAACCGCCAGGCTGTTGGGATTAATTCCTTGAAGCTCTTCAGGTGTCAGCCGGAACTTCAGCGTGATTGCGCCAGTAAGCTCGGTGATGGATGTAGACTGATTATCGCTTTCTGCGGTGAAGGTCACTTCGTATCCTTTGACAAGCGCCTGCTGAGTGGGATAGGCTTGATAAAAATCGTTCAGCGTCCCCGAATCTGTGATTTCAGAGGCCGTAATAATGATGGTATCGCCATCGTTACGGGGAATAGACGCCAGGCCGGCAATAATCTGCAAGCCGTTATCAATAGTGATGCTTTGCTGTTGTTCCAGCATCTCTGAAATAAGCGACGGGGTAAAGATAAAGGTGTCCTCGGTCGGCGTGGGAGTAGGGGTCGGCGTGGGGTCAGGAGTAGGTGTAGGTGTAGGCGTAGGCGTAGGCGTAGGCGTAGGCGTTGTGCCGCCGCCGCTGCCACCGCTGCCGCTGCCCCCACCGCCGCCGGAGCCGCCGCTGCCGCCGCCATTGGCCGTCCAGTTGGCGGTGATGGTGACGTCTTTAGCGGGCATGGTGAAGGTGATGGTCTGGCTGGACGGGTTTTCGATGGTCACATCCCCCGAGGACCAGGCGCTGAAGGTGTAGCCGGTTTTTGTGCCTGCGGTGATGGAAACGGCGGCGCCTTCTATGTAGCTGCCGGCTCCCGTAGCGCCGGCGCCGCCGTCTTCGATGGTGACGGTATAGGCGGGGGCGAACTCAACCGATACCGTCACGCTCGCGTCCGGCATGGTGAAGGAATAGGTGTTTTCCAGCAGTTTCCGGACTGCGACCTGGTTGTTCAGGGAATCGGTCGCCGTCACCGTTTTGACGCAGTATCCCGTTTCGGGAGCCGCCGCGACGGTCACTTCGTCCCCTGCATACGCCTGACTCGCCGCGGTGTTATTCACCTTTAAGATTACAGTACCGTTTGTGGCATTCGAGGTGATGGCATACGGCTTCTTAAAGGTAACGGAAACCGTCACGCTGTCGTTTGGCATGGTAAATTTGCCGCCTGTAATCTCCACCTCGTCGCCATTGGATTTGGTCGCCGTAATCGCAACCGTATCATAGCCGTCGGCGGGGGATGCTATGATTTCAACATCCTCGCCGGCGGTTACCAGGGTTGGGTCGGTGGCATTGCCCACTTTAACGGTAAAGCTGCCGTTGGCCGTCGCCGCTTTCTGGAGGCCATAGTAAGTACGGCCGCCGGCGGTGACGCTCTGTACCGCCGTGCCTGTTGGCAGATAGAGATAAAGCTTTCCTTCTGTGTCGGTTTGCATGTCCGCGATGCCGTATGTATAGGTCGGGGCGAGCGTAAGGCTGTCTATTTTTATCGCAGCGTTCACACTTGGGAGTGTCACCGTGGTCAGACGAACCGGTTGGCTGCCATTGGTCGGTGTCGCCGGAGAGCCGCTGGAAGTGTTGGAAGCGCCGCCGCCGATATCCGCGCCGACGATATCCACGCCGCCGTAGTTGCCGCCGTATATGCCGCCTGCAGCCATGACCGTGCCGCCGGAGATGGTCACGGTGCCGCCGGAGCCGCCATCATTCTTGCCTCTTCCGCCGCCGATGCCCGCGCCGCCGTTGCTGCCGCCTGTAGCGGTAACCGTACCGCCGGAGATGGTCACGGTGCCGCCGGAGCC
>JAJUHI010000183.1 GCA_029267955.1 Sporobacter termitidis
CACCGAGATGCCGGTATCGGCGGTCATCCAGCAGATGCTGTCCAACCCCCTCACCGACGGGGTGACGCTGACGGGCGGGGAGCCCTTTATGCAGGCGGCGGACTGCGCCGAGATTGCCGAAGCGGCAAAAAAGGCGGGGCTCGGCGTCTGGACGTATTCCGGCTGGACCTTTGAAGAGCTTTACAGCATGCCCGATCCGGCCGTACGGCGGCTGCTGGAGTTGACGGACGTGCTGGTGGACGGCCGTTTTGTCCTGAAAGAGCGCAGCCTGAATCTGAAATGGCGCGGCAGCGGCAACCAACGGCTTATAGACGTCAAAAGGAGCCTCGCGGAGGGCCGCGCGGTATTATGTGAGGCGTAAATCCAAGCTAGAAACAAGCACCGGCAGGCGTTTAATCTCACATCAGGTCGTTGGGTGCAGAGCTTCCAGCGGCTTTTATTGTCTTTTACTGGCCTGTTTTAAGGCTCTGATCATCGGGCGATGTCTTCAGAGGCCGCCTTACAGAACCTTTGGACCAGTTCGTCAATTTGCGCCTCGCGCTTTTTGCTGGACCAGTTGACTACGGCGGTCTGCGTCGCCACGCCGCCCAGGGCCGTCACCAGCTTGGTCATCTGGCCCAGGGCCCGGTTGCCGCCCATCCAGGGCTTCGGGAATTGCTGCGTCACAAAGCAGGCGACCTTGGCCCCGTTGAGGGCGGGCAGCTGCTTGAGATATGTTGCCATTACCTGCGGCAGTGAAAACGCATGCACCGGCGAACCGAGGATAATGTACCCGTAGGGCGAGAGGTCGGGCGCTTCCTTGAGTACAACCGGGTCATTTGAATTCGGGTCCGGGTTGACGGCGGAGACGCGCTGGAGCGCCGCCTGGCCGCCCAGCTTGCCGATTTCCGCCAGCAGCCGCTCTCCCACGGACAGGGTGTGGTTGGTGTTTGAGAAAATAATTATGCCGGTGTTCATACATCATGCTCCTTCTTTTATTAACAGTAGGCGTTACGTACTGTGGAACGCGGTTTTATTAACGGTGCGTTTCTTATACGGGCGGCTTCTGATGCGCCATATCCGCGGCGCCGCAGGTTGCTTCCATAAAGCGCGCCAGCGCGTCGGAGATGAGCAGTTTTGCCTGCTCCGGGTAGTAAAAATGGCCGGAATCCCTGGCGATCATCACCGCCGCTCCCGGCAGCCCCTCTATGTACCGCAGCGACCGCGGCGAGACGGTTTCGTCGAACTCCGAATGCACGGCGAATATGGGCGCGGCGACCCGGGCAATGAGCCGCCGCGTCTTCCAGCTTTTGATAAACAGCTCCAGAAAGCGGGGCAGCGCCGGCAGGTAGTCCAGCCGCCGGAGAGCGCGTACGCTGCCGGTCTCCTCGGACGCTAACCGCCACTGCGCATATTCCTGCCCGCTGTCGCCGCCCAGCGCCCCTTTCATCCGGTTTATCACCGCCGGGGACGGCACACGGATGACCAGCGGCACGGCCAGCATAAAGAGGCCCCGGACGCGCTCCGGGTACGTCAGCGCGGCCTGGACGGACAGCAGGCAGCCCATGGAGTGGCCAACCAGAAGGATATTCCGGTGCGTTTTAGCCAGCTCGGCCACACAGGCGTCCACATGGGACTGCCAGGCGGACATGCCGCTGTGGGCAAATTCGCGGACGGTGCCGCCGTGGCCCGGGAGCAGCAGGTTGGCAACGGTTATCCGGCTGCCCAGACTGTCGACGAGATATGTAAACTGCGACGGGCTGCCCAGTATGCCGTGGACAAAGATAACGGCCGTGTCCGCCCCCTCGGGCATATACCGGTACTCTTCGTGGGGGCGGGCCATCAGCCTTTATCCCTTTCAAAATCCATGTACATCAGGCTGGGCTGGATGCCGGTGTTATTCTGGTATTTGCCGCTTTTATACGGCTCGTACTCACCCAGGATGTCATGGTAATAGATCTGGCAGATCTCCACGCCGGGGTAGATGCGGATGGGCTGGATGCAGAACATCTCCAGCGTCCAGTACCCGGCAAAGCCCACGTCGCCGAAGCCCGCCGTCACATGGATGAACAGCCCCAGCCGCCCCGTGGAGGAGCGGCCCTCCAGCATGGGGACAAACCGGGTCGTCTTCGTAAATTCGTTGGTCCGGCCCAGATACAGCCGGTTCGGCTCCAGTACCAGCCCCTCCTCGGGGATAATGAGCTTTGTCGCCGGATTCGGCTTTTTCATATCCAGGAGGGCGTTGTCGTAAACGAGCAGCTCGTTTGCCAGGGATAGATTATAACTGTTGGGATTGACGCGCTTTTCGTCAAAGGGCTCGATAATGATGTCCTTGCCGATGTGCTTTAAAATTTCCTTGCCGGAAAGTATCATAAGATGTCCTCCGTGGGGGTAATGAAGCTTATAGGGAAATAATAACATCCCGGCAGCCGGATGTCCAATATTATGTTATTGCCGGGCCTTACGCGCTTGGCTTTTCTCGCGGGAATATTACAAAATCCATCCTGTATCGCGCAGCCCGTCGCCCGTTTCGTGATGCTCAAGCTGCACCGGCATCAAGACGCGCAGAGCCAGTAGCCCCTTAAAGGCTATAGAAAAAACGGATATGCCCAAGTAATTTTGTAAATGCCGGGAATGCGCCTTTTAACTGCGGCTCCAGTTCTTTCGGCGGCGTTAAAATTCTGCCGTCGTCTGCATAAAAATGATACATAGGCCCTCCTGTCTGTCAAAATCTCCTGCATTTGTCTTTGGTCAACAGCCTCCGGCGGGCTGCAAGCAAGTCAGGGCTTATTTTTGGACGGGTTTCGGCTTTCTTTTCCCGGTAAAGTCGTTGGATACAACCTTATACACACAAACGCTTTTTGCCTGGTCATCCGTAAATGTGACCGAGATATTCGCCTGGTGCTTCATTAAAAGCGAGAGGGCGTTGCATTTTTCGTTTATATCCGTGATGAATTCAACGTGTCCAAATCCGTGGACGCTTGAATAGTAATATCCGGAGTTGCACGGCGTTTCTGATGCAAAAACAGGCTCGCCTTCAAGACACATGTCAAAACAGACGGCGTTGTTTTTGCGTAAGATGTCTATTTTCCGCCCCTCTTGCGCGCTGTGGAAATATAGGGTCAACGTCCCGTCCGCTATTTCAAAGCCAAAATTCAACGGAATGACATAGGGCATGCCGTCGTCGACCATCGCCAAATGGCAGGTTTTGCAGGACTCGATAATGCTCTTTATCTCCGCGATGTCCGTGACTTCTCTGTCTTTTCTTCTCATTTTCAAGCTCCAATTCTCAGTATATCTATATCAAAGATGATCATACCACCAGACAGGGGCATCGTCTAATTTTTCATTAAAACCTTAGAGATGTTTCACTTTTCCAGTGACAGCATGGCCGCTTTCGTGGCGTGAATTTGTGTCGTGTCAAATACGGGCAATGCCGTATCCGCCGGTTTGACCAGCAGGCCGATTTCTGTACAGCCAAGGATAACGCCCTGGGCGCCGCGCGCCGCCAGTCTGTCAATGATCCGGAGAAACGCCCGCCGGGATTCATCGGAAATGATGCCCAGACAGAGTTCATTTTAAATGACATGGTTGATAAGCTCTATATCATCGCCGCCGGGGATGATAACGTCGATACCGGCGCTTTGAATAATATCCTTATAAAAGTCTTCTGTCATGGTATATTTCGTGCCCAGCAGCGCGGCCTTGGCAATATGGTCTTCTTTTAATGCTTCCGACGTCGCTTCGGCAATGTGCAGAATCGGAATGCCGATCATCTTTTGGATTTTCGGCGCAACCTTGTGCATCGTGTTGGTGCAGATGACAATAAAATCCGCTCCGGCTTTTTCAAGGCGGCCTGCCGCGTCAGCCAAAATTTCGGCACTCTTGTCCCACAGCCCCTTAGATTGGCACTCTTCGATCTCGGAAAAATCGACGCTGTACAGCAGTATCTTGGCTGAGTGCAAGCCGCCCAGCTGCTTATTAACGGTTTCATTTATAATCTGGTAATAGGTGACGGTGCTCTCCCAGCTCATGCCGCCGATCAGTCCGATGGTTTTCAATGCCGCATCCTCCATGCCGTAACATTAGTTTTCAGCCTCCTTTTACAAGGGAGGCTTTTGTCTATCATTATAACGGTCGAGTCCATGAATTGCCATCTTA
>JAJUHI010000184.1 GCA_029267955.1 Sporobacter termitidis
AGCGTAAAGAGGGTAAAGATCACATGACTGCTGTCGGTGCTGCCACCAGAAAACTCTGCTACATTGTCTTCGCAATTCTTCGTGACCAGGTACCATGGAATCCTGATTTCTCTCTTGACCTTCCATAGCTGGCTACCTTCACCCTCAGGCGCTAACGCGCTGCAATCCTCAGGCGCTTCGCGCCATGCTCCCAAAGCCTCGCAAGCGAGGCTTGAGGGGGAGCTTGGGGATGGAAGGCGGTCCCCCCTCGGGGGTCATAGGGGGTGAAACCCCCTATACCTCTATTGGGCGGGTGGGCGGGCATTATGTTCTATAGTCGCCGTTGATCTTGATATAGTCGTAGGTAATGTCGCAGCCCCAGCAGGTGCATACGCCGGGCCCGTTGCCGGCAACAATGTCGATGGTGATATCGTGCTCGGTCAAAATCTTCTTGGCCAGGGCCTCGTCGAAGGGCAGCCCCCGCCCGTTTTTGCAGACGTCTATCCGTCCCGCGGCGGATTCGAAGGCGACGGAAACCGCGTCCGGGTCGAAGGCCACGCCGGAATAGCCCATGGCGCACAGCACCCGGCCCCAGTTGGCGTCCGCGCCGAAAATGGCGGCTTTCGTCAGCGTCGACGAGATGACCGATTTGGACAGGGTCTCGGCGGCCTGCTCGTCGGCCGCGCCGGAGACGGTGCAGGTGATGAGGTGGGTGGCCCCCTCCCCATCGGCGGCCATCGTAATGGCAAGCTTGATGCAAATGTCCTTCAGCGCCGCAACGAAAGCCCTGTAATCGTCGTTCTCGCTGACAATGGGCGCGTTGCCGGCCAGACCGCTGGCCATGAGCGCGCACATGTCGTTGGTGGAGGTATCCCCGTCCACGGAAATGCGGTTGAAGCTGACGGTAACCGCCTCCAGAAGCGCCTTGCGGATCATTTCGGCGCTGATGGCGCAGTCGGTGGTGAGAAAGCACAGCATGGTGCCCATGTTGGGGTGGATCATGCCGCTGCCCTTGGCAATCCCGCCGAGCAGGACGGTTTTCCCGCCGATGTCAAACTCCGCCGCGCACTCCTTCATGACGGTGTCGGTGGTCATGATGGCCGCCGCCGCGTCGGGCGAGCCGTTTGTGCTCAGCTTTGACACCAGCTCCGGGATGCCGTCTGTAATGACCTTGACGGGCAGCTCCTGGCCGATAACGCCGGTGGACGCCACGATCACATCCGAAGCGCTGATGTCCAGCGCCTCGGCGGCGGCCTTGCAGCTGGCGATGGCGTGGGCTTCGCCGTTGGGCGCGCAGGCGTTGGCGTTGCCGGAGTTGACAAGGACGGCTCTGGCCTTCCCGTCCGCCAGATGGGCCTTCGTCACCAGCAGCGGCGCGGCCTTGACGACGTTTTTTGTGTAAACGGCGGCGGCGGCGCAGGGCACGTCGGCGACAATCAGCGCCAGGTCCTTTTTGTTTTTGTTATTGGTTTTGACGCCCACATGAATGCCGGCGGCCTTAAACCCCTTGGCGGCGCAGACGCCGCCTTCGATGAAATTCATATAGGATACCCCATTTCATTGAGATATTGATCGGTATAAACCGCGGCGGGCGTTCCGGGCGTTACAGCCCAAGCCCCTCGTCAAAGCCCAGCATGAGATTCATGTTCTGGACGGCGGACCCGGAAGCGCCCTTGCCCAGATTGTCAAACCGGGCGGTGGCGATGGTCGCGCCGCCGGCGTCGTCCGCCGTGCCGCTGACGGTGATCTCCAGCCGGTTGGTGCCCACGCCCCAGTTGGCGTTTAAGTACCCCTCGCCCAGCGCCGGAGCGACGGTGATAAACCGCTCGCCCTCGTAATACGCGGCATAGGCGTCACGGATGGACGACGCCGAGTGCTTCCCGCTGAGCATACTGTGGTGGAGCGTGATGGTGGTGGCCATGCCGCTAAAGTAGTCGTCCACCACGGGCACAAAGACCGGGGATCGCCGCAGGCCCGTCACGCCGACGATTTCGGGCAGATGCTTATGGCGCAGGTTCAGCCCGTAGAGCCGCGGGGCGTCAAGGTCGGGCGTCTTCTCGTTTTCGTATTGATGGATCATTTTCTTGCCGCCGCCGGAATAGCCGGTGAGCGAAAAACACGTTAAGGGGTAATCCGCCGGGAGAATGCCCAGGTGAACCAGCGGATAGACCAGCGATATGCAGCCGACAGCGTGGCAGCCCGGGTTGGCAACACGCTTGGACGCTCTGATGGCTTCCCTCTGGCCCTTATTTAGCTCCGGAAAGCCGTAGGTCCAGCCGGGCGCCGTCCGGTGGGCGGTGGAGGCGTCGATAACGCGGGTGGCGCTGTTTTCAATCAGGGACACGGCCTCCCGCGCCGCGTCGTCCGGTAGGCAGAGGATGACGAGATCGGCGGCGTTGAGCAGCTTTTTGCGTTCGTTTACATCCTTGCGCTTGTCGGGGTCAATCTGTAAGAGCTCAATATCGTCCCGGCCGCCGAGCCGCTCGTAAATCTGCAGCCCGGTGGTGCCCTCCTGTCCGTCGATATAGATCTTCGGTTTCATAACTCTCTCCTATCTGCCGCCTCACTTGAGCCGTTCCCGCAGAAAAGCCCGGACGCTGTCCAGCTGCGCCGCGACGGATGTTGACGACGGCCCGCCGGGGACGTTGCGGAGCTCGACGCAGGTCTCCAGCTTTACCGCCCCGTAAACATCGTCATCGAACAGGGGCGAAAAGCTCTTGTATTCGTCCAGCGGCAGCGTCTCCAGCGTCCTGCCGGTCTCCATGCACCGCCGGACCAGCTTCCCGAGGATGGTGTAGGCGTCCCGGAACGGGAGGCCTTTTTTAACGAGATAATCGGCGCAGTCCGTGGCGTTGATAAAGCCCTCCGACGCGGCCCGGCGCATGTTCTCCGGCTTCACCGTCATGGTGGCCAGCATGGCCGTAAAGACCGGGAGGACCTTTTTAACGGTGTCCACCGCGTCGAAGACCTGTTCCTTATCCTCCTGCATATCCTTGTTATACGCCAGCGGCAGGGCCTTCATGACGGTCAAGAGCCCCATCAGGCTGCCGTACACCCGCCCTGTCTTCCCCCGCACCAACTCGGCGATGTCGGGGTTTTTCTTCTGGGGCATGATGGACGAGCCGGTGGCATAGGCGTCTGACAGCTCGACGAACTTAAACTCCCAGGAGCACCAGAGAATCACTTCCTCGGCCAGCCGCGACAGGTGCATCATCAGGATCGAGAGATCGGCGAGCAGCTCAATGGCGTAATCCCGGTCGGACACGCCGTCCAGGCTGTTTTCCGTAATCCGCGCAAAGCCCAGCGCCTCGGCCACCTGCCGCCGGTCGATGGGATAGGTGGTGCCGGTCAAAGCGCCGCTGCCCAGGGGGGATTCGTCCATCCGCGCAAGGCAGTCTTCCAGCCGCGTCACGTCGCGCCGGAGCATATTGGCATAGGCCATCATGTAGTGGGCAAAGGTGGTCGGCTGCGCCCGCTGGAGATGCGTGTAGGCCGGCAGAATCGTCCCGGTGTTCTTTTCGGCGATGTCGCAGAGCACCGATAAGAGGTCAAGCTCCATGCCGATCATTTCTTTAATCTCGTTTTTCAGATGCAGGCGGAAATCCAGGGCCACCTGGTCGTTGCGGCTTCTGGCGGTGTGCAGGCGCTTGCCCGCGTCGCCGATCCGCCGGGTCAGCTCGGCCTCGATGCTCATGTGGATATCCTCGTCGGCCAGCTTAAACTCAAAGTTCCCCGCGTCGATATCGGCGCGAATCTCCTCCAGGACGGCAATAATCCTGTCGGCGTCGTCCTTCCCGATGATTCCCCGGTCGCCCAGCATCCGGGCGTGGGCCATCGAGCCGGCGATGTCCTCCTTATAAAGCCGTTTGTCAAAGGTGATGGAGGCGTTGAGCGCGTCAACAAGAGCATCCGTATCGCTTTCAAACCGTCCCGACCAGAGTTTCATGTGTTTGTGTCCTTTCCTGTATGCGGCGGGAGCCACGGCTCGCTTTGCGAGACGTTGACCCCGCCCTCGTATATAATGTCGATGCAAGAGTTAGCTGTTGAAGATAGATTTTTGAAATTGGAGGGAGGGCGTAGCCCGACCGGAAATTTCAAAAATCGCGCGGC